>JAOZSG010000072.1 GCA_029939785.1 Fidelibacterota bacterium
TTTTGACAGGATTAACAGGATTTACTGGATAACGATTTTATTATACTGTTGATCATGTTAATCCTGTCTGAATTTTTTCTTTCATTTTTTTTTATCCGCCAGCTGGCGGATGGCACTACCTAAAATTATTTTATATATGCTTTCTAAAAGTTTTGCTGGCATAATTGGCTTTTCCAAATATTCTTCAACTGGCAATAAATCATCTGATATATTATAGTTGTACCCTGTTTCATGATTGATAGCAGTTAACATTATAACCGGAGTTTTGGAAACTTCAGGGAGAGTTCGCAATTCATTTACTACTTCAAAACCGGCATAATAGGTCTCCATCATAACGTCCAGAATAATTAGATCAGGTTTCTCTTTTTTGATCAATTCTATGCCTCGTTTTCCACTTTGAGCATCGATAACTTCAAATCCTGCATTTTCCAGAGTAAGTCGTATCACTTCAACTAAATCAACATCATCATCAATAATTAATATCTTTTTACTCATTATTATCTACAGATAAATTTTTATGGGTTTTATCTTATGAAATTAATTCTTTATATGGAAGTATTTTATTTCAAATGATTCTCAAACCAGTTAATTATTTTCTCAATCCCATCAACTGTTTTAGCAGAAGATTCTACTATTTCCATATTTGGATTAATTTTGTTTATATTCGTTTTAAGTTCAGAAATATCAAAATCCAGATAAGGAAGCAAGTCAATTTTATTGATAATTCCAAATTGACATACACGAAACATCAAAGGATATTTAAGAGGTTTATCTTCACCTTCTGTTGTGCTAATTACTACAATATTATAATCAGAACCTGTATCAAATTCCGCAGGACATACCAAATTTCCTACATTCTCAATTATTACAATATCCATTTTTTCAAGATCAAATGTCTCAAGTGCAGGTAAAATTACCTCAGAACCCAAATGACAATCACCACCAAATTTATCAGTATTAATTTGGGTCACTGGAATATTTTTATTTGATATTCTCTGTGCATCTTTTATTGTGGCAATATCACCTTCTATCACACCAACATTATATCCTTTTTCTGTTAATAAGGGTAATATCTTTTCCAAAATACTCGTTTTCCCTGAACCGGGAGAACTCATTATATTTACAACTAATGTTTTATAAAGATTTGTTTTTTCTCTAATCTCATCAGCCAATCGATCATTGACTTCTAATACTTTTCGTATAATATTTATCTTCATAAGTAATTCTTCTTCCTTCTTATTTTAACCACGAATTGATACTAATTAAATATTTTTATTCGTGTTTATTGGCGTTAATTCGTAGTTTGTTCTTTTTTTTATTCCATATTACTTTAATTACAATTATCATCAACTTCAATACTATCTATATACATTTCCATACCTGAAATTACTTCAATATTAGTAGAACCACATTTTTCACAAATAAAAAATGGTTCGTCAATCTCTTTTTCTATATTACATTTTTTACACTTTAATATTATAGGTGATTCAATAATTATTAATTCTGCTTCTTTCAAAAAAACTTTATTCTGTTTAATTGTATTAAATCCAAACTTTAAAGAATCTGGAATTATTGCATTCATACGGCCGGTATTAAAATATACCTTTTGAACCATACCATTACAATCCAGCTTTTTATATTCTTCCTCTACAATAGTGACAATATTATTGGCTATAGATAATTCATGCATAATAATACTCTAGCAAATCCTTGGTAACATTTCACCAGTTAACATATCAAGAACTCTATCACTTCCGATTCGTGTTTTTAGTAAAACTCTACCATTAGGATTATCTATTACCTCTCCAATGATACATGCGTTCTTACCAATACTAAAGGATCTTAGAATCTGGAGAACTTTATTGGCATCATCCTGTCCGACAATACACAATAATTTCCCTTCATTGGCCAAATAGAGCGGATCAAAACCCAATGGTTCACACAATCCTATTACTTCATTGCGGATAGGAATATTTTCTTCGAAAACTCGAATTCCAAATTTCTGATTTTCAACAAATTCATTTAAAGTTGTTGCCAATCCTCCACGTGTTGGATCTCTCATGATCCTGATAGTATCTATCTTTTTTATCAATAATTCTGTGAGAGAGTTTAAGGAAGCACAATCACTTTCCAATTCAGTCTCAATATTAAATTCCTCACGGGCACTGATTATAGCAGATGCATGTTCACCGATATTTCCGGAGATTATTATGCTATCTCCAGGTTGAACATTTTTTAATGATAATTCCACATTATCCGGAATAACACCAACTCCCGATGTATTAATATATAATCCATCAGCAGATCCTGATTCAACAACTTTTGTATCGCCTGTAACTATTATTACTCCTGATTCTTCAGCTGCTTTTTGCATGGAAATCACAATTTTTTCCAGATTTGCTATCTCAAATCCTTCTTCTATAATCATTCCACAGGAAAGCCAAAGAGGTTTTGCTCCACAGACTGCAAGATCGTTTACAGTACCGCAAACTGCAAGTTTTCCAATATCTCCGCCTGGGAAAAAAAGTGGGCGGATTACATGAGAGTCTGTTGTAAATGCAAACTTATTTCCAGAAAAATTCAAAATAGCAGAGTCCTGTAATTCGGATAATGGATCATTACAAAAATGTTTTACAAAAAGATTTTTAATTAAATCGTGTGTGTATTTTCCACCACTACCATGTGCTTTTAATATTTTATCCATTTTCATTCCTGTTTAAAATTAACTATTCCCCAATTACTTCCAGAAGCATTTTACCTTTTTTAGTAGTACGGTATTTTTGTTTCGGACTTCTGGGTTTATCTGGTATTATTCTTTCAAGCATTTGAGCTTTAATTAGTATTAGAATATTTTTCTTATAATTTTCAGTATGATTAATAAGGTTCAATAAGTTTAATATACTTTTTCTGGTTTGCGGAACAATACAAGTTCTTAGAATATTCAGTAATTTATTAATTTTTGTTAATTCCACTTGTTCCTTAACTTGTTCCCTAACTTGGACAGTAGTTTGTTCTCTAAAACTGTCTAAGCCAAACAAAACATCATCTAAATTACTTATAAGAAAGAAGTTAGCATAGACATCAACTTGAACAGCAATCTGGAATTTTTTTGAGTTTGAGATAAAATCGGAATTTATTTTAAACGAGATTTTAAAATAATTTCTATCATCATCTGTTTCAAAAACAGCTTCGGGCGAGCCGTTCTTTTTTAATTCTCTTGTAATAGTTGGTATTCCTGTTGCTCTTCCCTCGGTAAGATGCAGTTCTTTTAGAAATTCGCCAATACGCCGGTTTCGATATTTCCGCACATCAAAAATATTATTTTTTAATTTTTCTTTACTTAGTGGTGGTAATGGTCCTGGGAAACTAATAATATCAATATGACTGGGATATATGCGAACTTCAATTGTAGAATCGTTATCATATCCACGATGATAAACGGCATTGCAAAGGGCTTCTTCTAAAGCAATATACGGATAGTTATAAAATCTATCGGCTTCAGCAATGCCTTCAATTTTAACTACTTTTTCTATAATTATTTGATTTTTTAAATAACTGAGTGCATTTGTAAGTTGTTGAAATAAATTTCCTGTAAAGATGTTTTCAGTATAACTTGAACCGGCTTCATCATCAAATGTAACTATCTCAATTTTGGCAGATGGAAAAACTTTTTGAGGTTCTTTAGCAAAAAAGAGAAGTCCTACATTTTTTGGTAATAAATACTCGTCAGAACCTTCTGCAATATTCATTTTTCTTGAAAGTTCATTAATCGAAATCTTTGGTACATCTTGTTCAAGTTCACTGCCAACTTTATTTAAAAATATCTTAATTGCTGACAAATCAAAATCTGAAACATCATAAAAATGGTTTACTCTATCGTCAAAAGGAACTATGTTTGACATTGAAATGAGCTCACGTTCTTCATCGTTTGTCGGCTTTACAGTAGAAGAGTACTTTCGTAAATAGTAAAAATAATTAGGATGCTTGCATAAAGAATCAGGACATTTATAGGGGCGGACACTTCCTCCTGGACACCATAAAATGAGTATCTCTTTATCCTGAAACTCTACCGGTTCGACAATAGGAAAATAATTAGGTATAATCTTTCTGCACAATTGATTAAGTTCTTTTTGAATCTTATCTATTTGATTGATTTTTAGCCCAACAGGAGGCAATGAAACTTTACCATCTTCTTCTTCAATACCAATAATAATATATCCGCCTCCCCAATTATTAAAATCGTTTGCAAAGGCAGTAATTGTTTTTATTGTTCGTTCAGGATTCCAACCTTTTCTTAGTTCAATCCGTTCCCACTCAACGGTTTTTCCGTTAATTAATTCATTTATATTGATTGGTAAAGCCATTAGTTCAACACCATTTTCCACAATTCGAAAGTTGTTAATTTCATTGCTAAAATATATAGTATGATATCCGACAAGTTAATATTGAAAATTTATATTCATTTGCTAATTCTATTGATTTCTAAAATATTAAAAAAAATGACTAAAATCATAGGTTATTTTTTCATATCAGGCATATATCTATAATATGTACCACAACTTCCTTCGGCACTAACCATACATGCTCCCTGAGGATTTTCAGGATTACAGACTTTTGCAAACAGAGTACAATCCTTCGGTGTTTTCACACCACGCATTATTTCACCACAAATGCATCCACTTATCTCTTTTGGAAGAGGTAAATCGATTTTAATTTTCTTTCTTGTGTCAAATTCTGAATATCTCCGGCTGATGCCTAATCCGCTTGATGGGATAAGTCCAATTCCTCGCCATTTTATATCTATTGGAACAAAAACGTCGTTCAAAATTTCCAAAGCTTTAAGATTACCTTCTTTTTTTACACCTCTTGTATATTGGTTCTCAACTTTTGCTTCTCCGGTATTAGTCTGCTTCATCAGCATCAAAATTGTTTCTAAAATATCTGATGGCTCAAAACCTGATATTACGCAGGGAATATTATATTCCTTTGCAACAAAATCATACATTGTAGTACCGGTAATTGCTGAAACATGTCCCGGACAAATAAAACCATTTATCGCAACTTCATCTGCATCAAGCAGTGCTCGAATTGCATTGGGCATAGTTTTATGGGAAGAAAGAACTGAAAAATTCTGTAGTCTTTTTTGTTTAGCAGTTTTAATTGTAACTCCTATTGCCGGTGCAGTTGTTTCAAAACCAACACCAATAAAAACTACTTCCTTATCAGGATTATTTTCTGCAATTTTTAATGAATCCATTGCGGAGTAGCAAATTCTGATATCAGCACCTGTACTTTTCTCTTTCATCAAACTGGAATAGCTGCCTGGTACACGAAGCATATCTCCAAAAGTTGCAATTATTACATTTTTTTTCTTCGCTAATTCAATTGCTTCATCGATGAAACTAATATCAGTTACACAAACGGGACATCCCGGACCACTTAACAATTTTATATTTGCCGGTAATGTATCACGCAATCCATGTTTAAAAATTGCAACTGTATGACCGCCACAGATTTCCATATAATTTGTATTAATAAATTTATTGTGTCTAAAAATCTCCTGGAGAATTGCTCTGGTAATTTTTGAATCTCTGTATTCTTCAATATAATTCATACTATCGCTTTTCTCTATTGTCATGGAAATCAGCAACATCCTGCCATATTCTCAAAGTTTCCATAGCAGATTCTTCATCCAGTTTCTCTATAGCAAATCCAGCATGAACAATGATATATTCACCTATTTTTACATCAGGTACCAAATCAATATTAGCTTTATATTTTGCTCCGCTAATTTCAGCTGTAGCAAGATTGTCTTCAATTTTTATGATTTTCATTGGAATTGCCAGACACATATAAACCTCTTATTTTTGTATCAAAACAGTATGTTTGTTTCTTATTTATTGACAGTTGAATCAGCTATTATAGCCTGTCCCAATGAAATCCCACCATCATTTGTTGGAACTTTATTATGAATAAACACAGTAAAATCGTGATTTTTTAACAAATTCTCAAGTTTATTTAATAAAAATATATTCATAAACACACCGCCTGATAAAGTAACTATATTAATATTAGTTCTTTCTCTCGATTTTATAGTCAAATCTAAAAGACCTTTTGCAAGCCCATTATGGAATTTTAAAGCAATAAGACTGCACTTTTCACCATTTAAAACATCCTTGACCAGATACTCTATTACATTTTTCCATTGTAAAATAATTATTCCATCGGAATTACTTATCTGAAATGGATAAGTTTGATTCTCATCCTGAACAATAAATTGTTCAAATTCAATAGCGGCCTGTCCTTCATAGTTTACATTATTCCTAATGCCACAAATAGCAGCGACTCCATCAAATAATCTTCCACAACTTGATGTTACAGGTGAGTTCAATCCTTTTTTTAACATTTCAAGAATCATCTGTTTTTGACTGACATTCTCTAAAAATGGAAGACCAAGGTTAAGACATTCCTCTCCGAATATCTCATATAAATAACTCAAACCCATTTTCCATGGATGTTGAATTACAGATGTACTCCCAGGCATTTTTATGGTTTGCAAATGACCAATTCTCTCAAATTTATCATATTCTGCAATAAGACATTCTCCACCCCAAATAGTATTATCAAGTCCATATCCGGTTCCATCCAAAACCAATGCAATAGTTGGTTGATTTATTTTGTTTTCAACCATACAGGAAACAGCATGAGCATGGTGATGCTGAATGTTTATTATTTTAAGTTCATTCTGCTCTGCATATTGATTTCCAAATTTTGTACTCAAATAATCAGGATGATAATCCACTCCAACTACTTCAGGATTCACATCAAAAATATTTGAAAAATGTTTTATTCCGGATTCAAATGATTTCAAAGTCTCATAATTTCCCATATCTCCTATATGATGGCTTAAATATATTTTTGCATTTTTAGCCAACGCGAAAGTATTTTTCTGTTCTGCTCCACATGCTAAAACTTGAGAACGGAATTCATAATCTAATTCAATACTTTCCGGAGCATAACCTCTTGATCGTCGGATTGGATAGTCTTTGTAATTAAAAACTCTGATAACAGAATCATCACACCTAATATTTATTTTACGATTATGAACTAAATAATAATCCGCAATTTTTCCCAACCGTTGATATGCCTCATAATTATCATATATTATTGGTTCATTGCTAATATTTGCACTCGTCATCACTAATGGTTTTTGATAAAAATGTAGTAAAAGATGATGAATCGGAGTATATGGCAACATACAACCAAGAAAATGGTTTTTAGGAGCCACTGAATATGCAATATGACAAGGCTTTTCCTTTTTTAGCAAAACTATTGGATGTCTAAAATTCTTTAACAACTCTGTCTCTTCATTATTTAAGTAACAAAATTCTGAGATTTGCTCAACATTAGGAAACATTACAGCAAAAGGTTTGTCTTCCCTGATTTTTCTGGATCGCAAAGTTGCAACTGCTTCATCGTTCAGCCCATCACAAACCAGGTGAAAACCACCAATTCCCTTTAAACATAATATTTTTCCTATAGATAAATAATGTGAAATTTGTTTAAAAATATTCTGTACATTGCTATATTCATTGCCTTCAAATAACATTTTTTCTGAATTATCTGTTAATTTTAATTCGGGTCCACATTGGTGACATCCATTAGGTTGAGCATGAAACCGTCGATTAAGAGGATTTTCATATTCATCTATACATTTTATACACATCTTGAATTTTTTCATTGTAGTTTTTGGTCTATCGTAGGGAATATCTTCAATAATAGTAAATCTGGGTCCACAGTTTGTACAATTAATAAAGGGATACATAAATCTTCTACTTACAGGATTGAATAATTCTTCAAGACACTCATCGCAAACATTAAGATCTGGTGATATTGGCGTAGTTTTATAACTATTCTTGATGCTTTTACGAATTTTAAAGTTTGAATATTTTTTATCCGGGTAAACAGAAATTATCTTGAAAGAATAGATTTTACTTTTTTCTGGAGGATTCTTTTCCAACTCATTTTCAAAATTTTTTAAAGATTTTTCATTACCGGTAGCAACTACTTCTACTCCTGAAGAATTATTTAAAACATAACCTTTGATATTATATTTTAAAGCAAGTTTATATACATGAGGTCGAAAACCAACACCCTGAACTATTCCTGAAATTAATAATTTATGTGTATTCAAATTATTCTCTCATTTATATTTTGAATAGAATTTAGTCGCTATTTTGGTTAGCAACAAGAATGTATTTTTATAATATAACTTAATATTGATATAATTATTAAAAGTATTTTGTCAATGAAGACAAAGCCGTAAAGAAGAAAATTTTATCGCGTTTCTCAGAACTCCTGACCTGAGATATAAGTTTTTTTTAACTCTATCGAAAATTTCTATATTTTTATACACTTTCTTAAAATAATTTTTAGAAGTTTTTGTTGATTTTTTTTTCTTTATCTTTGGAAATTTCGTGTTTAATGTTGGGTATTTAGAATATGTTTGCTATTTGATAATTGCTACAGGTTTTATTTTTTATCATTTTAACATCAACCCTGCCTAATTTTAAAAAAGTGCAGGGTTGATGTTTATCTGAATTCTTATAAAATTTAATCCGTCAATATTTTTAATACATTTTTAGCAATTTCGCTAAAATCAATAGATGTTTTGCTTTCAGGATATTTCAATACAACCGGAGTTCCGGCATCGCCACATACCCGATTTTCTTTTTCCATTGGAATATGACCAAGATAATCAACTTTCATTTCTTCTGCCATTTTTTTGCCACCACCAATGCCGAAAAAATCAATTTCTTCATTACAATGTGGACAAACAAACCCGGACATATTTTCTATAACCCCTATTTTTTTTATATTCAGTTTTTTTGCCATATTAACTGCCCGACGACAATCCATTAAAGAAACTTCCTGGGGAGTTGTGACTACAATAGCCATTTGAGGTAACATTTTTTGAGCGGCTGTAAGGACTTCATCTCCTGTACCGGGAGGCATGTCAGAGAGTAGTATATCTAATTCATCCCATACAACATCAGATAAAAACTGTGTAATTACTCCAGAACGTAATGGACCTCGCCATATAACAGGTTGGTTATCCGGAATCATTGGAGCAATTGACATTACTCGTAAATCATTTTTTATTAATGGTAGTATTCTATTATCTCCCATTGGTTGAGGTTGTCCATCAAGCCCAACCATTAGAGGAATATTTGGTCCTGTAATGTCAGCATCAAGAATACCTATTTTTTTTTGTTGTTTAATTAATGAATAAGCCAAGTTAACTGCAACCGTGCTTTTCCCAACTCCGCCTTTTCCACTAAAAACTACAATACGATTTTTAATTAATTTTAGATTTTCTGTAATCCGTTGATCTTGTTGTTCCATTTTTTCATGTTGATTCATCTATTTTCCTTTCATTTTTTTTAACTAACCACTAATGAACGCTAATAGTTTTATTGAATTTAATTTCTTTTTTTTATCTGTGCTATTGCCATTTCGGCAGCTTTTACGAGAACATATTTGGTTGGTGCTGTTGTCAGAAGAGGATGAGTTCCGAATTGAAAAGAAATAAACTCATATATTGTTACATGTTTTTGAATAGCAAGACTGACAATATTTATCATTTCACCAACACCTTTTCCTCCAAACAATTCACAACCGATAACTTCACCATTTTCAGGATTTGCAACAAGTTTTACTTCGAGCGGATAAGTATCAGCGATTGTCGCAGGGTGTCTATCAACATCTTTAAATTGACCAATTACATAATCAATGTTTGCTTCTATAGCAACTTGTTCAATTGCACCTGTAGATGCAAATGCTTTTTTATTAATCTCTGTAGAAAATACAGAAAGTGTTCCTGTAAAATTTCTTAATAATTTAATATTAAACAAATTATAACCCAAAACCCGGGCTTCTGCTGTAGCAGTTGAAGCAAGCATAATACCATCGGTTCTACCGGTGATAAATCCTATTGTTTGAGAGCAATCACCAACAGCATAAACATCTTTTTTACCTGTTCTTTGATAATTATCAACCCTGATCATACCACGACTGTTTATTTCCAACCCTGCCTTTTTTGCTAATTTTGTCCTTGGATTGTATCCAATGGAACTAATTACAATATCAGCATCAATTCTTTTTCCATTTGATAATTTTACACCGGATACTTTTCCATCTGAACCCAATATTTCTTCCACTTTAGTTTCAGTATAAAGATTGACACCAACTTCTTTTACTTCAACATCAGCTTTGGATGCAAAATCAACAGAAAAAGCTCTGAATAAACAATGTTTTTCCATTTCTATTAATGATACTGTTTTGTTATCATGCTTAGCTAACTGTTCAGCAATCTCGACACCAATAAAGCCTGCACCAATTACAACAATATTTTTTGCAGAATCAGTCTTTTTCATTAATTGGTCAATATAGTTGTAACTCTTTTTTACAGTTTCAACACCTTCCAAATCATAACCTTTGATAAATTTTGGAATAGTCGGTGTTGATCCGGTTGCAAAAACAAGTTTATCATAGGAAAATTCCTGACCGGAATCTGTTGCTAAAATTTTAGTATCAAAGTTTACATTATTTACTCTATCTACTAAAACTTCCCCACCTGTATCTACAAAGGGTTTTGGTCCCATAGCGTTTTTGGATACATCCTCAAGATCATGAAATATATAAGGAATTCCACAGGGAACAAGTCCTTTTTCCTCTTCTTTTATTAATAAAAATGATTTTTCAGGATTTTGTTTTTTTGCTGTTACACCGGTTATGATTCCTGAAGGACCACCTCCGATAATTATTACATCGTACTTTTTCATTTTTTTCCTTTTTTTAGACCGCTAATGAACACGAATAGACATTAATATTTTTTTATTAAATTCGTGGTTAATAGTGATCATTTGTAATTTTCATTATAATTAAACTTTTGTATCTACTTTATTTGATTTCAGAAACAATACAGCCGGAATGGCTCCTAAAGCAATAAATGCAGTAATTTTATAAGTTAATTCCATGCCAAGTTTATCTGAAGCTAATCCAACCAGCATTACCATAATTGAACTAATAATAAAAGATATTGTCATATAAATGCTATTTATAAAAGACATTCTTTCAGAATTGATATCATGAATAATGGCTAATAAAACAGGTCCACTGGCAAATAGAAAAAAACCTGTAATAATTAGAATTGGTATTGTAAGGATACCATCAAATAATACAAATATCCACATTAGAATCGGATTTATTAAAGCAATTATCAACAAAGATGTTTTTCTCCCGATTTTATCTGAAATTGTTCCGGCTATTAGAGTTCCGCCCGCTCCGGCAAATTGTAATATTGATAGAGAAATTCCTGCCATCCATAAACTGTTGCCTTTGGAAGTCAGGTAAGTTGGCAAATATATCGTCAGTGCAGATTTTATTGCAGCACGAGCGAAAATAAATCCGCTAATTGTTAGAAAAAACGGTATTAATTTAGTGAGAGTTTCTTTTTTACTCGATGACTTTTTCTTGCCAAAACCCTGACTAATAGAAATATTATGAAGACGAAAATATAAAATCAGAGTGGCGACCATGCTGAGTGGAATAAGACGAAAACTTCCTTCAAGACCCCATAAGGAGATTGCTCCCAAAATAGTAAGCGGTCCTAAAGTTCGAGCCATTTCACCTCCAAACATGTAAAAACTCATTCCCTTACCGATTTGATTATGTGATAGATGTTTTA
>JAOZSG010000376.1 GCA_029939785.1 Fidelibacterota bacterium
AAATTATTCTGCCCCAAAAAATGAAAAAGGAAATATATAAAAATGGAAAAAAAGACTTTACACGTTATAAGTAATTCTCATTGGGATAGAGAGTGGGGATATCCATATGAAGAAACAAGAATGCTCCTGTTGGATTTTATGGATGAATTATTGGATTTGTTGGATAATGATGAAAAATTTCCTGCATTTACCTTCGATTCGCAAACTTTAGGTATTGAAGATTATTTGGAAATGAGACCAGAAAATACAGAGAGACTTAAAAAACATGTGAAATCAGGTAGACTTATTGTTGGTCCTTGGTATTCTTTACCTGAAGAATATCTTGTCAGTGGCGAGTCTTTGGTGAGAAATCTTGTTGTTGGTCACAAAAGTGCAAATAAATTAGGCAAAGTATCAAAAATCGGATATACACCTTTTGGTTATGGGCAGACATCTCAGATGCCACAGATTTATCATGGTTTTGGAATTGATACTATTGTTTTTTATAGAGGTATCAATACTCCAAATAGTGAATTTTTGTGGGAAGGTGTTGATGGTTCACAATTACTTGGAATGCGTTTTGGTTGTATGAGTCGTTTCAGTTATTATTTTTATATTTATCGTCAGGTAAGATATGGAATGGATAATGAAAAACATGAATACGATTGGGATCGCGGTGCATCACCTTTTAGAATGGCTTCTGCTGATAGAAATGATGAACATTATTACGTACTTGATTCAAATAAAAAATCATGGAATACTGATATAATTCCAAAACAAATTAAAAAATTAATAAAAGATGAGTCAGAACATTTTACCACAAGTCATATTGCTTGTATGCAGGGTTTTGATACATCCAATCCAGATCCAAAAGAATCTGAATTGATTGAACTTTGTCAGGAAGCATTACCAGAACATACAATCAAACTTTCTACTCTTGCTGATTATTTTGAAGGAATGAGAAAAGAAGTAAAAAATCCTACAAAATTATTTGGTGAAAGTAGAGATCCGGGTTCTGTTGGTAAATATACTCATCTTTTTGGAGATGTAATTAGTGCCAGAACAAGATTGAAAAGAGCAAATCATAAAGCGGAAATTCTTCTTCAACGTAATGCTGAACCCTGGAGTGCCATCGGTTCAATGGTTGGTGGAAATTACATGAGAACATCACTTGATCGCTGTTGGCAATTACTTCTGAAAAATCATCCACACGATACAATTACTGGTGCCGGAATTGATCAGATGGAAAAAGATTCATTATATCGTGCTGACCAGATCAATATTATTTCAAATGGTGTATCAAGACGTGGAATGCAAAATATTCAAATACAGATTGACAACAGTGATCTAACTGAAAAAGATGCAGTTTTAACTATTTTTAATCCAACACCTTTTGCACGTAAAGAAATACTTTCAGTTTATATTGATATGCCAAATAATATGGATTATGATGGTTTTTCTATTTGTACTCCTGAAGGCGAAGTGAAAGATATTCAGATTAAAAATCAATATAATTGGGGAACTCTTGTAAGAAATCTTCAGGATATTTCATTAGAATTGAAATCTGAAAGAGTTCATTGTACATTTGAAACTGATGCAATTCCTGCTTTCGGTTACAAAACTTATCATATCATAAAAGAAGATAAAAATAAATGGTCTCAGGACAATATTGTTAATGGTACAAATGTTTTGGAAAATGATTATTTAAAAGTGCAATTTAATGAAAATGGTACTTTGAATATGACTCATAAAGAAACTGGTCATACTTACAGTAATATTCATTATTTAGAAGATACTGGTGATATCGGCCATTCATGGGTTCATAAAAAACCAAATACAAACAGAACTATTACTTCTCATGGATTTCCTTGTACTATTTCAGTAGAAGAACAGGGACATTTGAAAGCTTCTATCAAAATAGATTATTTTATGCAAATACCAATTGGTGTTGATGATAAAATGAAAGCTAATGATAGATTTGAGATGAAACCAGATACAAAACGTAGTGAAATAACTCGTGAATTGAAAGTATCTAGTTTGTTTACATTGACAAAAGATGCAAAACGTCTAGATGTAAAAACAACATTAGTAAACGATTGCGAAAATCATAGATTGAGAGTAGTTTTTCCAACAAATCTCGATACTGATAGTACCAATGCTGAAGTAAGTTTTGATGTAGTAGCACGTGATATTCATGTGAAAAAAGACAATGCTTATTATGGAAAAGATAATCCTACTTATCCGATGTATCGTTTTGTTGATATGGATGATAAGAAAAATGGATTTGCTATTTTGAATACAGGGATTCGTGAATATGAAGCAATGGATTTACCTGATCGTCCTTTAGCAATTACCCTGTTTCGTGCTTTTACTTATAGAAATCCTCCTGTAATTGATCGTTGGGAAGTATATCCGGAAATGGAACTTGCTCAGTGTCCGGGAAAACACGAATGGACTTATGCTATATATCCTCACTCAGGTGATTGGAAGAATGGAGTTTATCAGGAAGCAGAAAAACTAAATCTGCCTCTTGAAACTGCACAAGTCGGTGCTCATGAAGGACATTTACCAAAAGAACTAAGTTTCTTAGAAATTTTGGGTGATAATGTTCAAATGACCGCATTTAAACAAACTGAAAATAAAAATGGTAATTATATTGTCAGATTATTTAATCCAACTGAAGATAGTGTGAAGACAAGTTTGAAATTTGCATCTGATATAAAGAATGCTTATTTGACAAATATGAATGAAGAAAGAGAAGAAACTCTTTCTGCTAAGTCAAATATATTGACATTTGATATGGCTAAGAAAAAAATTGTAACAATTGAAATAGAATTGGAAGCATTATGAAATTATCGGTAGTAGAAAAACAGATTATTGATGATATGGTGGCAAGAGCACCACGTTTAAAAGATAATGTTGATTCATTACTAGAAATCCATTCTGTATTGGTTAATACCTATGATAATAATGGGAAAATTTTAACCTGTGGTAATGGCGGAAGTGCAGCCGATGCCATTCACATCGTAGGCGAATTGGTGAAAAGTTTCGAGAGATTGCGACCTGTGTCTGATGACATGGTAGAAAATTTAAAAGATTTACCCTTTGGACAGGAATTATC
>JAOZSG010000377.1 GCA_029939785.1 Fidelibacterota bacterium
ACAATTCCTTTATTTTTCATTCTCAACATTTTTCCCGGCTGTGTTCCATGTGGAACAATCAATTTTACTTTCCCACTTAATGTTGGAACTTCTAATTCTGTACCTAAAACAGCTTCAGCAGGTGTCAAATGCATATCAATAAAAATATCGTTCTCACTACGAATAAAATAAGTGTGGTGTTTCTCTTCAAAAAATACAATTAAATCACCAAACGGTGCATTTCTAATTCCGGCATTCCCCTCACCTTGCATTGTAGTATAATTTCCTGTTGCTACACCGGCGGGAACTTTTACAGATATTTCTTTACTGACTCTGGTTCTTCCCTCACCATTACATTTTGGACATTTATTTATTGCGACTTTTCCTTCACCGTGGCAATTATTACATTGACTAACATTTACCATTTGACCAAAAATAGAACGAGTAACTTGGCGTATTTCTCCACTTCCTTTACAAACAGGGCATACAGTCATTCCTGTTCCTGCTTTTGTCCCTTTTCCACTACAGACGTCACATCTGTCTAATCGTTTTATCTTAATTTTTTTTGTGACTCCGGTTGCAATTTCTTCGAGCGTTAGACTTATTTTTACTTTTAAATTTTTCCCTTTTCCTGGTGAATTTCTTCGAGATCTTCCACCACCGCCACTACCAAATATATCATCAAAACCACCAAAACCTCCAAAGCCTTCCATGAAAGTTCTCAACGCATCTGATAAATCGAAACCAAAACCGCCGCCACCAAAACCACCTGATCCACCTTGAGATCCATTAAGTCCTGCTTCTCCATATTGGTCATAAATTTGTTTCTTACTGGCATCAGATAATACAGAATAAGCTTCCGCAGCTGCTTTAAACTTTTCTTCTGCTTGTTTATTTCCTGGATTTTTATCAGGATGATATTGAATTGCTTTTTTTCTGTATGCTTTTTTTAACTCATCACTTGAAGCATCTCTGCTTACACCTAAAATTGAATAGAAATCTTTACTCATAATTATTTACTCACCACTACTTTTGTAAAACGTAATACACGATCTTTATATTTATATCCTTTTTCAAATTCCTCTAAAACCATATCAGGTTCTACACCTTCCTCTTCTCTAGCCATCACTGCATGATGTAAATCAGGATCAAAAGGTTCACCTTCAGATTTTATGACTTCAACATTATGTTCAATAAATATTTTTTTGACTTTTTTATAAATCATCTTTGAACCGTCAGTATCAGTTTTTTCACTATTGTCTTCATTGTTTTCATGTTTGATAGCTCTTTCAAGATCATCAAGAACAGGCAAAAACGCTTTTAATATTTTTTCACCTGCATATTTGTGAAAATCCTGAATTTCTTTCTCAGATCGTTTTTTATAATTTGCAAATTCTGCCGCAATTCGAAAAACTTTATCATTTAGTTGTTCACAAGCAATTGTTTTTTCTTCTAATTGTTTTTCGATATTTTGATATTCTTTTATACTTATACTTTTTTCTTTTGATTTAAATTTCTTTTTACTACTCTTAATTGGTTTCTTTTTTAACTCTGATTTATTTAATGCTTCTTTACTAATTTCAACTTTAAAATCTTCATTTGATTCTATCTTATTTTGTTTCTCTTCTGTAGATTTTTTAGTTTTTTCCACTAAATAGCTCCTATCTATTATTTTAATTTCAGCAATAAATTTACAATATTCATTTATTAATTTTCTATACTTAAAAATAAATATTTAAAATTTCCATTAAAAATACCGCGAAATCTATACTTAAAATCCAAAATAATCAATAAAGATTCTTTTTAAAAAAATATTTTTTCTTTATAATCGCACATGTTTCAATAAAAATCCAAATATCTAAAATTAAAATAATTAATCCAATAACAAATAATAACCAATTTTCAGCAACATAAAACGTCTTCAAATTAATATACATAGCCCAACCAGTTACAATTAACATAAAAATAGTTGGAATTAGAGTATAAATAGCAGATGTACCTTTTTTTATTAAATATACAGTTATAACCAGTAAAGATATTGCAGCTAACAATTGATTACAAGTACCAAAAAGAGGCCATAATATTAATGCTCCCTTCCCGGTTCCGTTATAAAATGCTAATGCAAGTGCTGTAATTATAGCCATAAAAGTAGCAGGATGTTTTTTTTCAAGAAATTTAATATTAGATGTTCTTGCAAATTCTGAAACTATGTATCTTTGTAATCTTGCAGCAGTATCTAACGTAGTTGCAGCAAATGAAGCAACAAAAACTCCCATTATTGTGATTATCAATTGTTTTGGGATTCCTGTTTTTTCTATCATATTTGCAGATCCGGTTACAAATGCATTAATTTTTGAACCGAGTCCCTGTGCAGCAGCCCATGATGAATAATGCTGTGAAAAAGCATCAAAACCAGTATAAATAATTCCATTTTTCTCCAGCCCAAATCCTATCCCTGCACCACAGGCAATTATTACAAATACAGCTAATAACCCTTCAGTTAACATAGACCCGTAACTAACAAATAAAGAATTCGATTCATTATCACATTGTTTTGATGATGTCCCGGATGATACAAGCGAATGAAAACCGGATATAGCACCACATGCCACAACTACAAATAACATAGGCCACATTGGTGGAGCACCTTCAGGAGATAAATTTATCATAGGAGCAACCATTTCCGGTTTTGATACAAAAACTCCTATTGCTAATAATCCCATTATAATAAGTAATTGATATGCATTAATAAAATCTCTTGGTTGAAGTAAAACCTGAACAGGTAATGTTGATGCAATATAGGCATAGAAAAGTAATAAAATAGTCCAAATCCCAACACTACTAATCCCAAACAATTCCGGTATTTTTAATGGAAAAATACTTCCAAAATAAACAGATATATACATTAGAACAAGTGCTATTATTGAATATAATAAGTATGATTTTTGTTTTTTAATAAAAACATAACCAAGCCAGATTGCTACTGGAATTTGAAATATTACCGGAAAAACTGCCTGAGGAAAAATATTAAATACAATCGCTATAACTAATCCGAATATTGCTATTACAATCCATAATAGAAGAAAAATAATTATTAAAAATAAGATTCGA
>JAOZSG010000073.1:0-8391 GCA_029939785.1 Fidelibacterota bacterium
TCAGAAATAATAATTCAGTTCTTAAGACAGGAAAATATTTGGAATTGAAAAATGATAATTCTGCTATTTATAGTTTTGTAAGACATGATGAAAATACATCAATTGTTGTAATTGCAAACACAAAAAATGACAAACATAGGGTAACAGTTAATTTACCTGATCATGATAAAGATTATGAAGTATTGATGGGAACAAATAATTTGAGTTTAAAAAATGGAAAAATAACTGCTGAACTCTTACCTTACGAATATACTGTTGTGAGATTAAAATTTATGGAACTGTAGAAAGTCATTGTTTTTTATTTATCCAGTAAATCCTGTTAATCCTGTCTAAAATTCCGAAGAGATACAACATGAATAAACCTGTAGTTAGAAAATCGATCATAAAATCAAACTCCGAAAGAGATAAAAAAAATTGATAATTTGATCAACATGAGGGAAAAAAATGAAAAATATATTTTTAATAATAATAGTGTTGATAATGATGATTACTAATATTTTTGGTCAGGTTGTTTATTCAGAACCACAATTTCCAACAGAAAATGATTCTATTATAATTTATTTTGATGCTACAAAAGCAGATAGGACAGATCTTGTCGGCTATACCGGAGATCTATATACACATACCGGTGTAAATACAGATATTGGGAATTGGCAGCATGTTATAGAAAGTTGGGGGAATAATAATACACAACCTAAATTAACACGAATTGGGAATGATTTATACAAATTGGTAGTTGGATATCCTCGCGACTTTTATGATATTACTAATGATAATGAACATATTTCAACACTTAATTTTGTGTTTAGAAGTGCAGATGCAGCTAAACAAAGTGAAGATATTTTTTTTCAAATTTATGAAACAGGTTTTTCAATAGTAGTTACAAATCCCATAATTGATATGACTTATGATGATCCTTTAAATAGTCCATATTTTGCTGATCCCGGGGATACTGTACAAATAACAATTGCTACAACAAGTGAAGCAGATTCGTTAAAATTATTTCAGGACGATACTCCATTGTTAACCACAATGTCAGAATCAGAATTATCTTATAATTATATTTGCTCTGAACAATCGGGCATAATTAATTTCAAAGTAATCGGATATTCTGATATAAAAATCGATTCTACAGAGTTTATGATTTTTATTAATCCTGAAATAAATGAAGAACCAATTCCGGCAAACACTATACCTGGTATAAATTACATCGATAATACAACAGTTATATTATCACTGTATGCTCCATTTAAAGAAAATATCTATGTTATAGGTGATTTCACTGACTGGAAGGTAAAAGAAAATTACCAAATGAACCGTCATACAGTCACTGAAGATAGTGTAACTTATTGGTTGCAGATAGAAAATCTTTCTCCAGGAACTGAATATGCATTTCAATATTTGATTGATGGAAATTTAAGAGTAGCTGATCCATATACACAAAAAACTCTCAATCCATGGAATGATAAATATATCTCAAGCAGTACTTATCCAAATTTAAAATCCTATCCTTATGGTAAAACAAATGAACCAGTTGCAATAATTCAAACAGGTCAAACTGATTTTAATTGGACAACTTTAGATTATCAGCGTCCTGAAAATG
Organism: Fidelibacterota bacterium; assembly: GCA_029939785.1. Taxonomy (GTDB): domain Bacteria; phylum Fidelibacterota; class UBA2242; order UBA2242; family JAFGTP01; genus JAOZSG01. The sequence continues at coordinate 1,604 of JAOZSG010000073.1, forward strand.
AAAAACTGGTTATTTATGAATTACATATTAGAGATTTTATCGAAAACCACGATTATAAGACATTAATAGATACACTTGACTATCTTGATAATTTAGGAGTAACTGCAATAGAATTAATGCCGATTAATGAGTTTGAAGGAAATAGCAGTTGGGGGTACAATCCTGCATTTTATTTTGCAACTGACAAATATTATGGTCCGACAAATGATTTGAAGAGATTTATTGATGAGTGTCATTTACGTGGTATAGCAGTAATTCTTGACATGGTTTTGAACCATTCTTATGGACAGTCTCCTTTGGTCAGAATGTACTGGAATAATAGTGAAAATCGTCCATCTTCGGATAATCCATGGTTCAATGAGATTTCACCAAATCAACAATTTAGTTGGGGGTATGATTATAATCACGAAAGTAAGCATACACAATATTTTGTTGATAGAGTAAATAAATTTTGGATGGACGAGTTTAAGTTTGATGGATTTAGATTTGATTTTACAAAAGGATTTACAAATACTTCGGGTAATCCCGGATATGATACAAAACGAATTAATTTATTAAAAAGAATGGCTGATAAAATTTGGGAAACTGATAGTAGTGCTTATATCATACTTGAACATTGGGCAGATAATGCTGAAGAAAAAATCCTATCAAATTATAAGCAGGGGATGATGCTATGGGGAAATAGTACTCATAATTATGGTGAAGCTGCAATGGGATGGAATTCATCAGGAAAATCAGATTTTTCCTGGGGATTTTATAAAAATCGTGGTTGGACTAAACCACATTTAATAACATATATGGAAAGCCATGACGAAGAACGTCTCATGTATAAAAATTTGAACTGGGGAAATGCAACAGCCGGATACAACACAAAAGAAATGGCAACAGCAATTAACAGAATGAAACTTGTTGCGGCATTTTTCCTGACACAGCCCGGACCGAAAATGATATGGCAATTTGGTGAACTCGGTTATGATTATTCTATTGATTATAATGGAAGAGTCGGAGAGAAGCCAATTAAGTGGGAATATTATCATGATGAAGTTAGACAAAATCTTTACAAGACTTATGCAGCCTTATTAAAATTACGCAATGAAAATGATGTATTCACAAATGCCGGAACAAGTGTATCTCTTTCTGTTGGCAGTACTGCAAAACGGATAATGTTATCAGGAAGTATGAATGTTATTGTTGTGGGGAATTTTGGTGTTACACCTTTGACAATGGACGCAAGTTTTCAGCATGGCGGAGTTTGGTATGATTATTTTTTAGGTGATACTCTCCACATTACTTCTAACACAAACGTGACACTAAATGCAGGAGAATTTCATATTTTTACTGACCGGAAAGTAGAAAGTCCGGAAGTTGGTATTATTACAGATATTAAAGAGGAAATTGTAAAACTTCCAAAAGAATTTAAAATTCATAATGCATATCCAAATCCTTTTAATCCATCAACTACAATAAGTTTTGAACTTCCTAAAAAATCTGATGTAAAGTTATCTATATATAATATTCAGGGCAAAGAAGTTTGGACACAAAGTCAATCTCCTCTAAGAATGAATGCTGGAACATGCGAAGTGAAATGGAATGGTGTAGATAATCATGACCAAATTCTCTCTACCGGAGTATATTTTGTAAAAATTTCAACTTCAGAATATTCAGGCATGCAAAAAGTTATGTTTATTAAGTAATTGATAAATAATACAGTGTATTCGCGGTGGTAGAACAGGCAAGAATGCCTGTGTTACGTTTTGCTTAAAATTGAGTTATCGCAATTACCATTTTTTACGTCAAATTCGGAGTTCTGAAAGTATAATAATATCCATTTGAATCCGTCTAATCCGTTCGATCCGTGTTTTATTGTATTAGCAGGAAATGATTTATACTAAAGTTTCGCTTAAATAATATGGTTTTCAGGAATATATAAATATTTATTTCATATATAGAATAGAAGAGTTATATTTTTCAAATGAAAAATTTTCTATATTTATTTTTTATATTATTAGTTTCGCGAATAATTATTTTTGCAGATTATGAAGAAACTTTCAATTTAAATCAATTAGTATTTCCGATTCTTACAGTTAAAAGTAGTCATCATACATCTGCTATTTTTATTGATAACAGTTATTCAACTGATGATTTGTCTCGACATTTTAAAAAATTACAAAAATACATGCATACTTACCAAAACAGAATTTTTCCTGTTTTAATTGATTCGTCGTTTACTAAAATGCAAGTAATAGATTCTTTGATTGATGTTAATAATCTTTCAAATAATATTATAGATAATTATGAATCTGTTAAATCAAATATAAATAATAATAAACGGTTATTATTATTAGAGATTAAAAATAATAATTATTTTCATATTCTAAATTTTAGAGATTTAACGAAACAATATTCAATAACTAATTTGGACTCTTTAGTTGAATTTTCTGAGATTGCAAAACCTGTTTTTAACTTTTGGCACCGAACAGGCAAATTACCTAATTTTATTTTAACGGATAATATCAATGAATACATGCAATTAATATCTATTGCTGATACGATAAATAATTATCCACGAATTCAAGGTAATGTAATATATGATCATCGACCTCTTAATAATATAAAGTGGTTAGAGTTTCCAGGATTAACTACATCAGGAAAATTCTCCATTCCTATTCACAAAAGTCATAGAATATTTCTAAGTCCGGATAAAGATGGATTTAAATTTTCTCCAGATATTGTTTGTTTTACTGCTTTAACATTCAATAATGAAAAAATATTCCAGGCATATTTAATGGATATTAATAATAAAATGGTAGCAGATTTTCCTTTTGATGGTGAAATTAATAATTTATGCAATACTGATAATGATAAGTTGTTAATCCAAAATATTCAGTTTGTTAATGATTCTGAACGAGGTAAAGTTGCAAAATTTAATGGTAAAAATAGTTATATTGATTGTGATAAAACCATTCAAATTGGAAATTCAAAACAAATGACTTTATCTATTTGGGTAAAGGCAGATCGCATTTCGGAAAATCATGCATTTATTGGTAAAGGACTGGATTTTTCTTTTAAAATCAGAGAAAAAAATCCAACATTTACAACAGCTAAAATAAAAGATCATTCTGCCTCGTATATCTTTGCTGATTCTACGCAGTGGCAACATATCGCAATTGTTGTTAAAGAAAATGAAAATGTCAAATTTTATATCAATGGTGAATTTAAAGGTCTGGTCGCTGCTTCAGAAATTAAACAATCCAATAACTCTCTTATGATCGGTACAAATTTATGGGATGAGTTTTATTCAGGATATATGGACGACTTGAAATTATGGAATCGAGCTTTAAATGATCTTGAGATTATGGATATTTTCAATAATGATAAAATTAAAAAGAAAAATAATTTCACCAATTATGCTATCATAATTATATTATTATTTTTCGTATTTGTTATTTATAAAATTAAAATTCAATTACCTAAGAAATCAATTAAGGTTTTTCCAAAATCTATTGATGTAATTCATATCGATTTTTTTGGTGGATTTAAAATTACAAATAATATTTCTGATAATTCACATAACAATCTATCGCCTAAAACAAAACATATTCTAATACTTCTACTAATTAAAACAGTTAAACAAGGCGGGATCTCCACCAAAATAATGACAGAATTGTTATGGCAAGGATTTTCTGTTGAAAAAGCTAAAAATAATAAAAGTACATATATTAGAAAACTTAGAACTTTTCTAAAAGATTTTAAGGGAATTGAAATTATTCATGAAAATAAAAAATGGCAAATCAATCTTCCGGAAAATGTAAAGTTTGATTATGAAAAATTTATTGAATTGATAAATGATCCTGAAACTTTGTCAATGAATACAAAAACAAATGAATTGATCAAAATTATTTCAAAAGGACAATTTCTTCCTGAAATAGAAATTGATTGGCTTGATGATTATCGGTTGGATATTACTAATAAACTTGACAATTTTCTTAAGGAATATCAAAAACAAAATAACATTCGGAAAAATCCAGGGTTGACATTTACAATAGCATCGGAAATCAGAAAATTTGATCCTATAAATGAAACAGCACTTGCATTACAAATACAATCTCAAATAAATTTAGGAAATCATAGTTTTGCAAAAAAATGTTACGACACATTTATAAAAGATTACAAAATGCTTTATAATGAAAATTTTCCTAAAAAATTTCAGGATTTTATTTAACATTACACCTGTTGTTACCCCAATTATTACTCATAGATATGTTAAGTTTATTAAACTGAATTTGTAAATTAAATTATTTAGTTAAACTCAAAAAAATAAAATTTTCAATTTTTAATGGAAGGAATTTTTTTATGTATGAAGAAAGTAACAGAAGACACTTTTTAAAGAAATTAGGAATTGCCGGCTCAGCTTTGGCAAGTGTTCCGACAATAGTAATGGGAAAAACGTCAACACCTCCTGTTCATTCCATGTCCCGAGGAAAAAATAGTTCAGCCAATGATAAATTGCAAATCGCATTAATTGGTGCAGGTGGAATGGGCAGATCAGATTTGAACACTGCACTTTCCCATCCAAATACTGAAGTTGTAGCAGTTGCTGATTTATACGAAGGGCGACTTGAATTAATAAAACAAAAATATGGAAAAGATATTTTTGTTACTCGTGATTATCGTAAGGTTTTAGAAAGAGATGATGTGGATGTTGTAATTATTGCAACTCATGATCATTGGCATAAACAAATTAGTGTAGAAGCTCTGCAAAAAGGCAAACATGTTTATTGTGAAAAGCCTATGGTTCATTCATTGGATGAAGGTCATGAGGTTATCAAAGCACAAAAAAAATCAGGAAAAGTATTTGTAGTTGGTAGTCAATTACTTTCTGCTTTGGGATATGAAAAAGCAAAAGAATTATTGAATCAGGGAGCAATTGGGAAATTAAATTATGCTGAAGGTGTTTGGGCTCGCAGGAGTTCAGGAGGAGCATGGAATGGAGCAATTCCTGAAGATGCATCTCCAAAGACAGTGGATTGGGACACATTTCTAAAAGATAAAAAACGATATAAGTTTGATCCTGAAAGATTTTTCAATTGGCGAAAATACAAAGATTATGGAACTGGAATGAATGGTGATTTATTTGTTCATATTATTTCAGGTTTACATTTTGTTACAGATTCTTTTGGTCCGAATCAAATATATTCTACAGGTGGAATCAGATATTGGAATGATGGACGTGAAGTACCTGATGTATTGGTTGGTACATTTGATTACCCCAAAACAAAGACACATCCCGGTTTCAATCTCTCATTGCGTTGTAATTTTGTAGATGGGACAAAGGGAGGTTATTTTTATGTAATGAGGTTAATCGGTAGTGACGGTTACATGGAAATTCAACCAAACAAGGTTATCCTTGGTAGAAATAAAGTTTTGAGTGGAATAGACCCGAATGTTGATCCTGCTGAAGTGCATTCTGCGTTTCAGGAAAGAAAAAGAATGGTGTCTCCTGAGGAAATAATATACAATGCAGAAGATGGTTATAAAGGTTGTCATTATGATCATTTCGGATATTTTTTCGATGCAATAAGATATGGTAATTCCGTAGTAGAAGATGCTGTTTTTGGATATCGAGCAGCTGCTCCGGCTCTGGCTTGTAATGAAAGTTATTTTCAGAAAAAAATTATTCAATGGGATCCGGTGAAAATGAAGAAAATTGGTTAAATTGGTTAAATTGGTTAAACTGGCGTGCTCTCCAAAATGAAGTGAAGAAGAGTGTCAAAAAAATGAAAGAAAAAATTTAGACAGGATTAACAGAGTGATAGATTCGTATATAAAGTCAATTTTGATGAAACCGCAAAAAGTATTTTTTAACGCTGAGACCGCAAAGATCGCAGAGGTTATAGTAAAATACAATAAATTTGTGCAGCCCTTGTGCCCGTCAGTAGCCGGATTTACAACGTCTTTAGTGTCCTTTGTGTTAAAATTTTCACTTTTTACAAATTCACCAAGAATAATAAAAAAATATTTATCCTGTAAATCCTGTTAAAAAAAAATAGAGGAAAAAAATGAAGAAAATTATAATACTCATATTAGCATTAATTTTTATCGCAATGAATTGTGGTGAAACAAAACATAATACATTAACACGGAATGAAAAACAAGATGGCTGGATTCTGCTTTTTGATGGCAAAACTACAGAAGGTTGGCATGGTTATCTTAAAGATGATATAGGTGAAGGTTGGATTGTACAGGATGAAGCACTTTTTGGAAAAGGTTTAGGCGGTGATATTGGAGGGGATATTATTTCAGATAAACAATATGATAATTTTATATTGAAAATGGATTGGAAAATTTCAAAAGGAGGAAATAGTGGTGTGTTTTATCATGTAATCGAAAATAAAAAATATAGTGCTCCATATTTTACTGCTCCGGAATATCAGGTACTTGATGATATTGGATTTCCTCATCCATTAAAAGAATGGCAAAAAACAGGAGCAGATTATGCAATGCATAATGCAAATGAAAAAAAACAATTGAAATCTCAGGGAGAATGGAATACTACAAAGATTGTTTTTGACAATGGTCATGTTGAACATTGGTTAAATGGTGAAAAAATTGTTGAGTTTAAAGCCTGGTCTGAAGATTGGCAAAAAAGAAAATCCGAAGGTAAATGGAATAAATTTCCTGATTATGGAATTGCTAAAAAAGGACATTTTGGATTACAGGATCATGGCAATGAAGTATGGTATCGTAATATTAAGGTTAAAGAACTATAAAAAATAAAAATATCGACT
>JAOZSG010000073.1:8491-11662 GCA_029939785.1 Fidelibacterota bacterium
TTTATCAACGGAATTATAAATGAACCTTTATGAAGTTGTCAATTATTAGTGTTTATTCGCGTGCATTAGTGGTTAAAAAAAGGGAAACAACATGAAGAAATTAACAATACTATTTATTTTACTCTCTCTATTATTTTGTTATTGTAGCAATGATTCTGATTTTACATCGCTGTTTAATGGCAAAGATCTAACAGGCTGGAAAATATATGGCACAGAAAAATGGTATGTGGATGATGGAAAACTAATATGCGAAAGTGGTCCAGATCAAAAATATGGATATTTAGGAACAGAGAAATCATATAAAAATTTTGAATTACATATTGAATTCAAGCAAGAAGCCAATGGTAATAGTGGAGTGTTTTTTCGTTCTACAATTGAAGGTACCAAAATAGCAGGCTGGCAGGTTGAAGTTGCACCTCCTAATCATGATACAGGTGGAATCTATGAATCCTATGGCAGAGGTTGGCTTGTACAGATTCCTGATGAAAAAGAACATATACTGCAAATGGGAAAATGGAATAAACTAAAAATTCTGGTTAAAGACAACCACGTCCAAACTTTTCTAAATGGTGAACAAATGATTTCTTTGGTTGATGATAAAATCGGTGCTGCTACAGGTTCTATCGCCTTGCAAATTCATGATGGTGGTGGAATAAAAGTAATGTGGAGAAATATCAGAATAAAGGAATTATAAAATTTGAAAAATCTAGAAAAATCACAGATTACTGTTCTTGTATTATTAAGAATTATAATTGGTTGGCATTTCGCTTATGAAGGTCTGGCAAAACTTTTTGATACAAAATGGTCAGCCTATTTTTATTTACTGGAATCCAAAGGCTGGTTTCAGGAAACTTTTATGAATATGGCTATGAATACTAATTTAATGCTGATAATTGATCCGCTGATTAAATGGGGACTATTGTTAATTGGATTATCATTGATATTGGGATTTTTGACTAAATATGCAAAAATGGCAGGTTTATGTATGCTCTTTTTTTTCTGGCTCTCTCATCCTCCTTTTATCGGATATGAATATTCACTTCCTTTTGAAGGTCATTATCTTATATTTGACAAAAACAGTGTAGAATTTTTTGCGATTCTTGTATTAATGTTTTTTCCAACAGAACAAATTATTGGATTACAAAGACTTGCAAATTATTTTTTAGAAAAATGGAGGCAAAATAATGCCAACAAAAATCAGTAGAAGAGATTTGTTAAAAAGTTTTGCTACACTTCCAGTTGTTGGTGGACTTTTTTATAAAGCATTACAAAAAGAACAGCATAATAAACAGTTGCAAAAAAGTTTATCAAAAATCATAAAAATTGATTTTAACTCTATTAATCATGCCACACATTCTGAAAGTTCCGGCAAAAAAATTCGACTTGGAATTATTGGATATGGTAGTCGTGGTAAAATGATCATGAATTCAGCTGGATTTCTTCATCCTGATGATATTAGTATTTTTAAGCAGTCATTTCAGGAAAATAATAAAGATAAACGTTATGAAGAATTAATGCAGACTGAAAAACTTAATATTGAGTTCAATGGGATTTGTGATATATATGATCCTCATGCAGAGTTTGGCATTATTGCGGGCAATAATAGTGAAAAATTAACTGATAAATCCAAATTACAACCGATTAAAAGATATAAGACTTATAAGGAATTAATAGCAGCCAAAGACATTGATGCTGTGATTATTGCTACTCCGGATCATTGGCACGCACCAATGATTATCGAAGCCGCAAAACATGGAAAACATGTCTATAGTGAAAAATGTATGACCAGAACATTGGAAGAAACTTTTGCTGTCAGAAATTCTGTTTTGAATAGTAAAATAACATTTCAACTTGGACACCAGAACAGACAATTTGATTCATATAATCTCGCAGCAAAATTAATTAAAGAGAAAAAAATATTAGGAGATATTTCACTGATACAAACCAATACAAACCGAAATACTCCCTGGGGTGCATGGATTTATCCTATTCCGGAAATTGCAAGTAGAAAAAACATTGATTGGGAACAGTTTATTGGTTCTACAAATTTTTCAGAATTTAGTTTGGAAAAATTTTTCCGATGGAGATTATGGTGGGATTATGGGACTGGATTGACAGGGGACATGCTAACTCATGAATATGATTGTATTAATCAGGTAATGGAAATTGGAATTCCTGATACTGTCATGTCTTCGGGAGGAATTTATTATCATAAAGATGGTCGGGAAGTTCCAGATGTTTTCAATGCTCTAATGGAGTATAAAGATCAAGATTTGACATTGATGTATAGTGCTTCTCTTGCGAGTGGAAAATATCGTCCGCGTACATTGATGGGAACAGATGGCTCAATGGAATTAAGTAATGGATTTACAGTTTCAGTAGATGATCATTCACAGAAATACAGCAAAGAAATTGAACAGGGTATCATAGATACATCTAATCCGGTTTATTCCTATGTTCCGGGTGCAGAAAAAGTAGATGCAATTACGTCAGCCAGCACAAAATATTTTGCAAAAAGAGGATTGACATATACTTATAGAAATGGTAAACAGCATGACACAACTTATTTACATTTGAAAGAATGGTTGGATGCTATCAGATTGGGAACTCAACCCAGCTGCAATATTGATAGAGGATTTGAAGAGGCAATTACTGCTCATATGGCTACAATTTCTTATCGTGAAGGAAAGAAAGTTTATTGGAATAAAGATAAAGAACAATTAACAATGAATAATTAACAATGAATAATGAACTTGCTATGATTATTTCAGCCTGTAACGCTTACCCAAACATTTCGGTTTCTGGGGCCATCAAATTCGCAAAAATAAATACCTTGCCATGTTCCTAATTGAAGTTTACCATTTTTAACAATTATTTGTTTTGAATTACCAAATAATGATGATTTTATATGAGCATCGGAATTACCTTCCATATGCGAATAACCTTCACGATGAGGAATCATTTTATTCATTTTCATAATAATATCTGACATTACATCGGGATCAGCATTTTCATTTATCGTAATTGCTCCAGTTGTATGTGGACAAAATACAGTACAAATTCCATCTTTAACATCTGTTTTTTCAATTTCTGCTGCTACACCAAATGTTATATCTATTAATTCATTTCGTGCATTTGTTTTAATCACCGATTTTCACGGTAATTAATTAT
>JAOZSG010000074.1 GCA_029939785.1 Fidelibacterota bacterium
TAAAATCATGAAAATAATGGAATCATATTTACAGATCAATAAAGATATTATGTATGTTCGACATAATGATATTCAACCAAATCATACAAGTTTAATTTTGGTTCATGGTTTGGGATCATCAGGTTTGGATTTTGTGGAAATATTTGATGACGACAGATTTGAGAAATTTAATATTATTGTTCCTGATTTAATCGGATACGGTAGGAGTTCTTGTAAAAGCACTAAAAATGGATATTCTTATGAATCCCATGTTGAACGATTAAACTATCTGATTAAAGAAAAAAAATTAACCGATATCATTCTTATCGGTCATTCCATGGGTGGTGACATCACAACTCTTCTCTGTAAATCTCATAAAGATAATCTTATCAGAAAATATGTAAATATAGAAGGCGATGTTTCACAATATGATCCATTGCTTTCTGCAAAGGCAGTAATGGCAAATGATAAAGGGGAGTTTTTTGACTGGTTTTCAGGAGTGTTTGTCAACTCTATTGTATTTAGAGGAATGGGAAGAACATATGCAGGGAAAAAGTATTTTGCTTCTATAAAATTTTGTCGTCCTGAGGCTTATATTGAAAATTCAAAAGAGTTAGTCAAGAGAAATACATGTTTGGATGGAAAGTATAAGAGTGAAATTGGGAAAGCCTATCTTTCATTAGATATTCCCAAAATATTTTGTTACGGTACAAAAAGTCTTGCAGAAGGTACATTAAATTTTCTAAAAGATAATAATCTTAAAATAAAAAAATTTGAAGAATCCGGGCATACACCAATGTCTGATGTTCAGGAAGAATTTTATGATTTTTTATATGAATATGTCATATCTTGACAACTTCGTAAAAAGTAAAAATTTTAACGCAAAGGACGCTGAGGACGCAAAGGGGCGCAGAGATAATTAAATCTATAGCCTCTGCGATCTTTGCGGTCTCTGCGTTAAAAAATACTTTTTGCAGTTTCATCATATCTTGAATTATTCAGAATAAAATTATTTCAAGTCTTAAATTAAATTACAAAGAGGTTACAATGAAACAAAAATGGATTATTTATTTCAACTTTATTATTTTGTTTTTTTATATAAGTTGTCAAACTTCATCAATAAAAAATGGAGACAATGAACTCAAAGAACTGACAATCTTATATACGAGTGATGAACATGGTTGGCTTGAATCGGGAGACAATTTTGGTGGAGCACCGGGAATGGTAGCATTGTGGAAAAACAATGAAAATTATACCAAAGATGGCGATTTACTTATTTTAAGTGGTGGTGATATGTGGACAGGACCAGCTATTTCAACCTGGTTTCAAGGAGAATCTATGGCAGAAATAATGAATGCAATGGGTTATGATGCTGCTGCAATTGGGAATCATGAGTTTGATTTTCAGGATTCATTATTATTAGTTCGAGCACAGAATTCAAAATTTCCTTTTCTCGCAGCAAACATAATAGAAACGAGAACAGGAAATATTCCTGAATTTGCAACACCATATATTATTAAAGAAGTAAATGGAATAAAAATTGGGATAATTGGACTTGCATCAACAAGTACGCCATTTACTACTTTCCCAGATTATGTTAAAGATTATTCATTTTTACCTTATGAAAATGTTATTAACGAAATTGTTCCACAAGTAAAAGATGATGGTGCAGAGATAATTATCGTACTTGGGCATATTTGTCCAAACGAAATGCGTACTATCTCAAAAACTGCGAGTAAACTTGGGGTATCACTTATACTTGGTGGCCATTGCCATGAGCAATATAATACTCTTTCAAATGGAGTACGTCTTGTTGAGCCAGGAGCAAATTTGAATCTTTATGCTAAAATTATTATCCATTACAATGAATCAGAAAATAAAGTTATAGAAAGTATCGTTTCCTTTCACGAAAATACCGAAGATGAATATGATTCAGAAATTCAGGAAATAGTTAACTCCTGGAAAGATAAAGCAGATGAAAGTCTTTCTGAAATTATTGGATATGTTGAAACTGAAATAGAAGACGAAACAATTGAAATATACAATCTTGTTACAGATTCATGGTTTTACACTTTTCCTGATGTGGACATCACATTCACAAACACAGGTGGAATACGACAATCAATCCCTCATGGTGATATAACTATTGAAACTATTGTTGGTGTACTACCATTTAATAATAGTATTTTACAATTGGAACTATCAGGTAGTCAGGTGATAACCTGTTCAAAAGATTTAGTTTTTGGAGGTATGACATCTGTTGGAGGATACTATTTAACCGATGGTACAGAAGTTCATCCCGACAGTATTTATGATGTTCTAACTACCGATTATTTGTATTCACGATCAGATATTCTTTTTAATCAATATGATACAACACCCTATAATACATCAGTTCATTATCGACAACCATTGATAGACTGGTTAAAGTCCATTAATACTTCTGTAAGTAATCCATTAGATAATTATCTGGATTTTACAAAGCGATAGAATATTTTAGTACTATTGTTGAACATAACTTGGGCATTATAATGTACCGAACCTATCGACGATTATTTTTAAAAAGTGTGAATAAATATAGAATTTCTCTTAATATTTGAACGAAGAAATATTCGGTACTAACAGTATTGTGTCTGTTAATTATTAAAATATCTAAGGTTTAATCTTCATACTATGTAATTATTCAAGCACCAGAGGTGCGTTCCTATTTGTAGAAAATTGATAATACGGAAAAAAATAGCAGGACAATAAATGACGATGAAGTCAGATGACTATGAATGACAAACATAACAATTTATATTACGATCATGTCCATGTAAAAATAAACACAGATTATTAACTTGATTTTTCCATATACATTTATGAAGTTTAAACTGATAATTTTTTTTCGTTCTCTAAATACTATCGAGATTTACAATGTCAATTAATAAAAATTCTTACCTTAATAAATTTCTAAAAACTATTGTTGGATTTCTCATTGTATTCTGCTTTATACCAGGTGTAAATGGTCAAGATACTAATAATATAAATAATGACCATATCCTCAAAATCAGAGGTGGTTATAATGATCCTCCTTTTGAGTTTTTGGAAAATGGTATCCCAACAGGTTTTAATGTTGACTTAATGAAAGAAGTATCTAAAATCATGGGGTTAGAGATTGAGATACTGTTAGAACCATGGCATTCAGTTCGTACAAAACTTGAAACCGGTAAAATCGATGCTGTTACCGGAATGTATTATTCTGTTGAGAGAGATAAACTTGTTGATTTTTCAAGTCCATATATTCATATAACTTCTGATATTTTTGTTCGAAAAGGTTCTTCTATAAAATCTTTAGAAGATCTTAAAAATAAAGAGATTATTATTGAGCAAGATGGTTTGATGCATGACTTTTTGAAAAGTCAAAATATTACGACAAAATTTATACCGGTTGCTGATGTTTATGAGGCTCTAGAATTACTTGCTTCCGGTAAACATGATTGCACAATACTATCTAAAATGCAGGGACTGTACTTTATTGAAAAATTTAATTTATCGGGGTTAAAATCTGTTGGTTCAAAACTGCCTTTTGTGCAGAATTGTTTTGCTGTTTCTGAAGGAAACATTTTGTTGTTAGACAAATTAAATGAAGGTCTTCATATTTTAAGAACTACAGGAAAATATAAAGAGATTCACGATAAATGGTTTGGTGTTTACACAAAAACTGTATTGTGGGATAATCTCAAATATTTTGTTTATGTAATAATAATAATTGCAATAATTCTAATTGGTATTTTAAGTTGGAATTATTTTCTCCGACAACATGTAAAAAAACAGACCGCGGAACTACGTCAGATTATTGACCTGGTTCCTCATATGATATTTGCAAAAGATATAACTGGACGATATATATTGGTCAATAAATCCTTTGCTGAATTTTATAAAATGCCAACTGAGCAAATGATAGGAAAAAATGAGAGCGAAATAAATTCCAATCAGGAAACGTCAAAATTCTTAAAAGAAGATTTAGATGTAATAAAAAGAAATAAACTTAAGTTCACAATTAATAGAGTTATGTTTCCTGAGTCTGAAGATGAACATATAGTTGAAACTACCAAAATACCATTTACGTCAAGCCAAACAGATCATCCCGCAGTACTTGGTATCGCCATAGATGTTACCAATCGAAAAAAGCAGGAAGAAGCGATTATGGAGAGCCGGCGCAGATATCTTTCTATATTCCAGACTGCTGCTGTTTCGATTTGGGAAGATGATATTTATGATTTAAAATGCATGATTAATAAATTTAAATCTGAGAACAAAGGTAGTTTCAGAGATTTTATAAATAAAGATCCTGAAATATTGCATAATATTTTGACATCTATAAAAATGATAAATGTCAATGAGGAAACTCTTAAACTTTTTAAGGCAAAAAATAAAAAAGAGTTATTAAAATCTCTTCAGAAAACAATAACTCCCGGTACATTGTTAGTGTACAAAGAGGCTATTATTGCAATTGCTGAAGGTCAAATTCATTTCGAAAGTGAAATTCCATTTCAAACTCTGACAGGTGATTTTATTCATGCATTATTGAAAATCACAATTCCTCCCTTACATTCCAAATCTAATCGACTAATCTTAAGTATGATGGACATTACCAGATTAAAAGAAGTTGAATCAGAAATCAGAAAATTAAATGAAGAATTAGAAGAGCGTGTTAAAGATAGAACTCTTCAACTTCAGGAAACTAATAAGTCGCTTGAAAAAGCTTTGAAAAAATTAGAAGAAGATGAAGAAGCAGGTAAAGAAATACAGGAACAATTATTACCTGAACCAATGAAAATATTTCATGGATATGAATTTAGTAATGTATTCATGCCTTCAATGTATTTGAGTGGTGATTTTATTGACTATTTTGAGATAGATAAAGATTATCTCGGATTTTATATGGCAGATGTATCCGGACATGGTATCTCTTCGGCATTCATTACAGTTTTTCTTAAAAGCTTCTTTAGCCAATGTGTTAAAATGTATCATTCAGAGAATGATATTACAATTTTGAATCCAGACTTACTTTTAAAAGAATTAAATAATGAAATAATAGATAAAAATCTTAGTAAATATCTCACCATTTTTTATGGTGTTATTGATATAGAAGATAAAAAACTTATATATTGTAATGGAGGTCAATTTCCTTTTCCAATTTTATTAAATGAAAACAAAGTCACTTTTTTGCAAAATAAAAGTATGCCGGTTGGTTTATATGATTTTGCAAAATATAAAATTAACAAAATACCAATTAAATCCCCATTTTCTTTACTTCTAATCTCTGATGGCATACTTGAGGTGCTAGCTCATGACTCATTAGTAGAAAAAGAGAAATTTTTACTGTCATTACTAAAAAATCAGGAAACTACTGTTCAAACGATTTTGAAGGATTTATCTTTTATAAATAATAAAGATCTACCTGATGATATTACTTTCTGTCTATTAAGGAGAATTTTATGAATAAATGCAAATATTTGTATGCAAAAAATGATAATACCTATATTATAAAAATGATTGGAAATGTAAAATATACATCCAGTATAAATTTTGATGCATTTCTTGATAAAATTTTTCAGGAAAAAGATTTTGACGATATTCTTATAGATCTTACTGAAACAGAAAATATCGATAGTACCAATCTTGGTTTACTCGCTAAAATTTCTCGTTGGATGTTTAAAGAACATAATAAGAAAACTACTCTAATATCTACAAATCAGGATATAACACAATTATTAAATAATCTTTGTTTAGATGAAGTATTCATTATAATTGATAGACCTTATGAAAATATTACCAGTATCCAGGAAATTCCTAATGTTAATGATTCTGAGAAAAAGATGGCTTCAGTTATATTGGAAACACATAAAACATTAATGACAATTAGTAAAAAAAATAAAGATGTCTTTAAAAATGTTGTTCAGTGTTTAGAGAAGAATACTTAAAAAAATCTTCATAACTATTATTAATAACGGATTATTAAAACAAGGTCAAAAATGTGCGGTATAGCTGGTATTTTTAATTTAAGTAACATTAGAAGAACTTCTTTACAATCAATTCATGATATGATTGATATACAGCATCATCGTGGACCTGATGAAAGTGGAATATATATAGATGATTGGATTGCACTTGGTCATTCAAGACTAAGTATTATCGATCTGTCTGGAGGAACACAACCCATTCATAATGAAGATAAAAATTTATGGATTATCTTTAATGGAGAGATTTTTAATTATCCTGAATTACGAGAAGATCTGAAGAAAAAGGGACATATATTTTACACTTCTACAGATACGGAAGTAATCTTGCACTTATATGAAGAAAAAGGCGATGATTTTCCAAAGTATTTGAATGGTCAATTTGCTATTGCCATCTGGGATGTAAAAAAACAAGAACTTCTTCTTGCACGTGACAGAGTTGGAATTCGACCTTTATATTATACTATACAAAATGGAACAATATATTTTGCATCTGAAATAAAAGCAATATTTACAAATAAAAATATTCCAAGAGAAATTGATCCCAAAGCAATTAATCAGATTTTTACATTTTGGACACCAATGCCAGGTGATACAACATTTAAAGGGATTTATGAGTTACCACCTGGTAATTTTATGAAAATATCAAAAAATCGGAAAAATATTGAAAAGTATTGGGAAATTCCTTTATATAAACCGGATGAACATTTGGACTGGTCTCCTGAAAAAATTGCAGATACAGTAAATGAATTATTATTAGATGCAATAAAAATTCGACTAAGAGCAGATGTTCCTGTTGGATGTTATTTAAGTGGTGGCTTGGATTCATCTGCTATTGCCACATTAGTTTCCCAAAATTTTAATAATGATGTTAAAACATTCGGAATTCGATTTGAGGAAGATGATTTTGATGAAGGGATTTATCAGAAACAGATGGTGGATTATTTAAAAACTGCTCATACGGAATTAATAGCATCCAACAAACAAATTGGAGATTCTTTTTCGGATGTGTTGTGGCATTGTGAAACACCTTTATTAAGAACTGGTCCGGTTCCATTATTCCTATTATCTAAAGTAGTTACTCAAAATAATTATAAGGTTGTGCTGACTGGTGAAGGAGCTGATGAAATTTTTGGAGGTTATAATATTTTCAGAGAAGCAAAGGTCAGAAACTTTTGGGCAAAACAACCAAACTCAAAATTTCGAGGTCTATTAGTCAGGAAACTTTATCCATATATTTTTAAAGATTTGAGATTAGGAAGAATGTTAGAATCCTTTTTTGCCACAAGCCTTGATCAAAAAGATGATCCTCTTTTTTCACATTTTATTCGCTGGAATAACACAAGTAAAATTAAATATATTCTATCCAGTGAATTAAAGGAAAGTATCAAAGATATTAACATCTTAGATGAATTAAAACAGCAACTACCGGAGTCTTTTAATAGCATGGATTATCTTTCTAAAGCACAATATTTGGAAATGACTCTATTTATGAACAAATATCTTCTTTCATCACAGGGAGATAGAGTTGCGATGGGAAATTCATTAGAAATAAGGGTTCCTTTTCTTGACTATCGCATTATTGACTTTATGGCTCGTGTTCCTTCTAAATGGAAAATACGAGGGTTAAATGAAAAATATATTCTGAAAAAATCTTTTAAAAATATTCTTCCGGAAGAAATATTAAATCGTCACAAACAACCATATAGAGCACCAATTGTTCATAGTCTGTTAAATAGTAATACTTCGGAATATACAAAAGATATACTATCTCAAAAAAATATAGAATCATCCGGATTATTTGACCCTATAAGTGTAAAAAGATTATTGGATAAATTAGAAAAAACTAATAATGTGAGTGAGAGAGATAATATGACTCTGGTGGGTGTTTTATCAACTCAACTTATTTATGAAAAATTTATAACCAAATTTGTATATTCAAAACATTCGATTAATCCAAAAATAATTGATCACCGATGTTCATAGTAATTAATTATTTATCTTTATTTTAATTAAAAATTACAGTTAAGGATTGTTTATGCGGAAATTAATATTTTTTTTTATAATTATAAAATACACATTTATATTTGCAGAGAACCATAATACAATACCGCCATCTCATTGGGTTTATCAGTCAATTGACAGACTACAAATTGCAGGTTACCTTAGCGATCTGGATTATGGCGATAGACCATATTCCAGAAAAACAGTTGCAATACAGATAAAAAAAATACAATTAGAAAAAATTAAATCATCTCAATTAAAAATAGAACTATTACGATTAAAAAAAGAGTTTACTTCAGATATTAATTCTTTAAATAAAACATATAGTAATATGTTTACGATTGGTGCAATTGGTAATTCTATTTACAATATTGAGGATAATAGATTTAATTATTCACTAAATCCAAAATTTGGACTCTCTTTTAATAAAAATATTTTCATTAAATATAGTGGACTATTTGATAAAGAAATGATTCTTGACCCTTATTATATCGGGAGAGAATATTTTAATATTGCCGGATATCAGGAGCAAATGTATATTGCATATTCACATTCCGGTTTTACAATAAAATATGGTCGTGATTATGTGAAGTTCGGCTATGGGAAAAGAGGAAATTTATTAATTTCAGATAATTCAAGATCTTTTGATATGCTGGATATTAAAATTAAATCCAAAACATTCACTTTTCATTCAATGTTATCTCAATTAGATTATATTGAAAATGCTGTTAGGTATCTGACTGCATCAAGGTTGGAAATAAGATTTCCATATAATTTGGTATTGGGAATAGGACATGGAGCTTTATATGGTGGTATAAACCGCGAATTTGATTATACATTATCCAATCCTATTTCTCTGTCATACGCAGCAGCACATAATGATCAAAAAAATGTCAATGCCATGTTATATATGGATATTATGTGGCGTTTATATAATAAGTATAAATTATATGCTGAAATATTAATTGATGATTACCAATTCGAGCAAGAAGTAATTGGCGATCTTGAACCTAATGAAATTGGTTTTACATTCGGATTGGAAACATTAGATATTCTCTGGGGATTCTCTGGTTGGGCTGAGTTTACACAGGTAAGAAATCGAACTTATAATGTAAATAATGGAAAGCCGTTTGAAAAATATTTACATAGAAATCAATTTATTGGTCATTCACTCGGTACTGATTTTCAGAGTTTTCAGATTGAGACTGAAAAATGGTTTAATCAATCTATTAAATCTGGAATTGGGTATTATCTTATCAGAAAAGGTATAGGTACTGTAAGGGGTGATTTTTCAGAGCCATATATGGATGATAATATTACTATGAAAACAGGATATAAAGAGAAAATTCCATATGGAATTGTAGAAACAACAAATCGACTTTATTATAATGTTCATTATGAATATAATACTGATATTCAAATTGATTTGACTCTTGGATATCAAATAATTAATAATATTAATAATGAAAAAAATAAATCATTAAATGAAATATGTGGTTCTTTATCTTTATTTATAAATTTTAGAAAAAATTTTATCTTCAAATAAATCAATATAATAGACTATATTTTACCAATAAATATCGAGGTATATGAAAATATTTATCATATTTTTCTTGCATAGAAAAAATAATGAAAGTATATTTGGTTAAATATTTGAGAAATCGGCTAAGAATTATCAAATGAACAATTTTTGTTTAGTACTAAAAATGATTAAGTAATTATATTTATTTTTAATACTAAAAAGATCAAAAATGAATTATCTGTTGAATAAAAAATAAGAATGGTGGGACATTAGTATGGCAATTCAATATAACAAACGATTAAGATTAATTATGTATGGTTTAAAGGATTTGTTTATTCTTATCCTTGCATTTGGTATTACAAATTCTATTATATTTGCAATGCCGGTATTTTCTTTTAATACTCAATATCAGCAATTATTGCAGGTTTTTTCTGTATTATGGATAGTAAGTGGCTTTGTATTTAATGTTTGGGCAGAACATCAGGGATGGAAATTTTACCGTCATTTTTTAAATGTTTCCTCAGCATTATTAATGTTTGTATTTTTAGTACTTGGCTATATTGTACTTTTTAAAATAAGTTTTATTTCCAGATATTTTTTAATAACATTTTTCATGATATATTTTGCGATTCTCAATTTATCATGGTTTGTAAAATATCAGTTTCTAACTGCTGTTAGAAGAAGAGGGAAAAACTATAAAAGAGTACTTGTGCTTGGTTCATTACCAAAAAACAATACAGATTCATGGAGTGTTTTAAATCCTGAATGGGGCTATAAAATAGAAGATATAATTGATGAAGATATGAGTAGCAAAGATTATATTCTTAAACTTGGTGAATATTTATCTTCAAAATCCTATGATGAAATATTAATTACAAATCCTGCTAAATTCGGAGATGATCTTGAAAGTATAATAGACTTTTCTGAAAACTTTGGTTTAAGAATAAAAATTGTACCTAAATTTATGGAGTCTTTTCAAAATAAAGTTTCAATTGATTATTTAAATGGTACTCCTGTAATGAATGTAAGACATGAACCGTTGAAGTATTTTCATAACAGGTTATTAAAACGAGCGTTTGATCTTTCAGTTGCTTTGGTTTTCATGGTTACTGTTTATTGGTGGTTGCATTTAATAATCGCTTTGGCAATAAAATTAAGTTCAAAAGGTCCTGTTTTATTTAAGCAGAAGCGTATTGGAATTGATAACAAACCATTTATGATTTATAAATTCAGAACAATGGCTTTTGATACTAATGAAAAAAGTTCTAATGATGGTAAAGCACAAATAACAAAAGTAGGTGACAGCAGGATAACAAAAATTGGTCAATTATTAAGAATGACTAATTTAGATGAATTTCCACAATTTCTTAATGTCTTATTTGGAGATATGTCAATTGTTGGTCCTCGTCCTCATATGGAGCAGGAAGATATAGAGATTCAGAATAAAGTTGAAAAATATAGAATCAGACAGTTTGTTAAACCAGGTATTACAGGATGGGCTCAGGTTAATGGGCTTCGTGGTGGTACAGAGGATATGAAATTAATGACAGACAGAATTAAACATGATATATTTTATATTGAAAAATGGAGTTCTTTATTGGATTTGAAAATTATCTGGCAAACCGGATGGCAGATGATCACATTAAACACGCATGCTCATTAAAAACATTATCAAAAATAAAGCAAGAAAAACACAATAGTATAATTATAATATTTCAATTTTAGTCACAATTAATAAAATTAGATTATAAAAAAGATTCTTTACTCTCTATCAGATAGATATTTCTGTGGACAATAAATAATCATTTGTAAAAATATTAATCAAATAGTCATCTTATCTATAGCCAGACTCTTGTTTGGTTCCCACCAGGATGACTATTTTTTTGTACTATTTAATGATGTTTCTTGCATTTAAATTTGTCAAATCAGGTGGGTTAAGAATATAGTTCCCCGCTAAACATTGTAAATCAGGCTACCGACTGACGCTAAATTACGCTAAAAAAATCTTAAAATATTTCGCGTTTTTTCGTGTGTTTAGCGGGGAATAATTTTTTTCTGTTCATTAAATATGTACCTGAGTAGTTATAAGGGTTTTAAGTTTTGTTAGAAATTAAAACCCCAATTTATACTATTATTTTTTT
>JAOZSG010000075.1:0-6660 GCA_029939785.1 Fidelibacterota bacterium
TATGGTAATCCGACCTTACATTTTGATGTATCACCAAATGTATTCCGACCTATTCCAAAGGTTGTATCAGCTTTTATTTCCATTAAAGTCGATGAAAACAGAATAGATAGAAATTTCTTACCCATTTTTCGCAATGTTGTTAAAACAGCTTTTAATAAACGGCGAAAGACATTGAGAAATTCATTACGAGAATTATTACCGAATAATATTAAAAATTGTCCAATTGATCTGGTACGCCGTGCAGAAACACTTAATATTAAGGAATTTGAAATTATTACAAAATTTATTCAAAAAAATACTGATTTTTCCTTGTAAAATTCAATTCATCAAAATAAATTTACGTGCTTTTTGTTAGAGAACAAAACGTGTTGGGGCCCCTAGCTCAACGGTTAGAGCGCCGGACTCATAATCCGTCGGTTCGGGGTTCGAATCCCCGGGGGCCCACAATAAAAAAAGTCTTGTAAGTGTTATATTTACAAGACTTTTTTTTATCATATTAACTTTAAAATTATTCCTCACAAAACACTTTACAAAAAAAATCGATTTACGAACAAGGATTAACGAATTTTGATAAGATTTATCAGTTCTGTGCTTTAAAATTTTCTTGTTGATGTTTTTGTCTTGTGCTAAATATTAATAATTTGATACTATTTCAAATTATTTACTTAATAAGCATTCGTTGAAGATTTATTATAGAATTTTGTGGAATTCCACAATTTTTGATGAGATACTCTTCTATTGTGCCAAATGTCTTATAAATATCATCAAGAATTTCTTCTAAATATTCACGACGGACCTCAAACATTGGTTTCATTTTTTCAGCAGAAACCTGGAAAAGACTCATCCAACGTAAATATTTAATATGTTTTTCCATTCTTGGCTTAATGAATTTATTAGAGGCCATATAAGAATCTATAACTTCCTGGCGAGGTACTCCGGCAAGTAATTGAATAACTGCTGAAAGAAAACCTGTTCTGTCCTTGCCACCTGTACAATGTATCAAAATCGGGAAATTTTTATTATCAGAAATCATTTCAAAAAAGTTTTTAATTTGTGCATTACGCTCAAAAGCTAATTTTTGATAAAATTCTCTTACAGTTTCTTCAAAATTAATTTTCCTTAATTTTAATAATAAATAAAGAAACTTTTCTAATCCTGTAAAATCTTTTTCAAAATGATAAAAAGGTATATGAATTTTTTTTATTCCCTTATTTTTGGGAATCCGATCAGGTTTCGGCTCATATTCATTAGGAGTTCTAAAATCAAATATTGATTTTAATTTTAATTTGGATAATTTTATTAAATCTTTGTTTGTTAATTGAGATAAATCATCAGATCTATAAATAATTCCTGTTTTCATTTTTTTTCCGCTCTTTGTTGTAAATCCACCAACATCACGAAAATTTAGTGCTCCATCAAATTTTATTCTGAATTTTTCTTTCATTTCAGTTTATATCTTTTCATTTTTTCTCATTTTAATAAACAAACTACGGTATTAAAATATTACATAAAATTACATTATATGCAATAGTAAATAATAAAAAATTGAAAATTTATGCTTTAGTGGAAAAGTATAACTGATATTTCCGAATTAATTTATAGAGGAGAGCATGGTGTATAAATTTTCTTTAAAATCAATTAAACTCCTCCCTGACATAGAGTTATAAATATTATCAATTATAAACCTTCAGTATACTCTTATTTTGAAGAAAACGATTTAAATATTCGAGTTTATGGATTGAATCAGAACAATATTGAAAAAGGGTTTCGAATAATAATAAGTAATTTCATTGAAAATGGGTTGGGTTTACAATTGCCTGTTCCATTATTTCATAGTCTGGTTCTTTTCCTGTCCATATTTTCTGTTGTGCAATAGCCTGGTATATCAACATTTTTTCTCCTGTAATGATTGTACAATTTGCTTTTTTTGCATTTTTTAGAAATTTCGTCATTAATGGTTTATAAACAATATCCATAACAATTTTATTAGGAGGAAAAGTATTAATAATAGACTTATCAATATTTGGATACATACCAACACTTGTAGTATTAATAATTATATCAAATTGGCTTAATTTTTCATTAATATTATCCATTTTAATCGCATTTACATGAAATTCATCAGCAAGTTTTTGTGCAGTTTTGAATGTGCGGTTTGCAATTGTAATTTCAGATTTTTCCAAAATCAAACCATATATAATTGCACGAGCTGCACCTCCTGCTCCAAGCACTAAAACTTTTTTTAAAAATAGATCTGCCACTGTTTGAATTGCAGTAATAGCACCTATATAATCGGTATTATACCCATAGAATACACCTTCTGTAGATATTATTGTGTTAACTGCACCAATTCTTTTTGCTGTATTATCAATGATATTCAGGTGTTTAATTATGTCAATTTTATAAGGTATTGTAACCGCGGCACCTTTAAAATTATGGGATTTAAAATTGTTCATAAACTTATCTAAGTCGTCAACTGATGATATTTTAAAAGGTATAAAACAAGCATTTAATTGATTTTCATCAAAAGCAGGATTATGCATGTATTTTGATTTCGAATTTTCTGCAAACTCTCCAATTATTCCGAATATATTTGTCTTTGTATTAATATTTTGAATATTGTATAATTCCAGCATTTCTTCAATATTGACTTGACCTGGTGCAGAAACTTTACCTGTATTTAAAGAACTGTAAGTTATAAGAGATCCATATTTAGGAGCGAGTATTCTCGATATTTCTCCTTTTTGATTCATGCAAAATGAAATTAAATTATTCTTATTTTCTAATAATCTAAATATTTCAAAATTATCATTTATTGAATTTGCTGTAGTAATGAATTTTACAATGTCCGGATTTTGAGCATTTATCATATCATAAATTTTGTTTAATTCTAATAAATTTGGAGTTTCACTGAAATTATGAAACGATAATATGACTTTTGTGTCTTCACTTTTTCCTATAAATTCTTTTGCCCATTTAGTTCCATATTCAATATCTATGTATTCACATTTATTTTCTAATGCACAATTAAATATCTGTTTTCTAACAGAATCATCTATATCAACAGTTCCGCCTTGTTCTTTTATTCTACAGGTTACTATTACAGGTATTTTAACAGATTCCAAAATTTGTTTAAACTTTAATACATCAATATCTTCAATATAATCCAATCGAAGTTCAATAATATCTGCAACTTCATTTACTTTTAATATCTCTTCCTTAGCACTATGAACATTTGTTTCAACTATTGGGATACAGATTTTAGTTTTGTTTATAAAATTGGATATTTCCTTAACAATCTCTTTAATTGATTTATTATCTGTAATTATTTCGATATCCGATGCAATAGAATATAATGGATTCCTTTTTTTCAATACAGTTTTTATCTCTGTGATAAAATCGTTATTAGATGTCAAAGCCGGTCTGTTTTGACAATCTTGAATTCTGGATACGATTACATCCACACTTGCTTTCAGCCAAAACACATCACCTAATTGCTTTAATTTATTGATATTAGTTTTTGATTCAATTACTCCACCACCACAATCAATAATTGTATCTCTACACTTGATTTTATTGATTATTTCTTCTTCAAGTTTCCGAAACTCTTCCCAACCATTATTATTTACAAACTTAGATATATCACCATATTTCTCAATAAAAATCGTATCAGTGCTAATTATATTTCTATGTAACTTCTTTCCAAGTTCCTTAGCAACTACAGATTTACCAGTTCCCCGATATCCAATTAGTATAATATTAGCCATTAATAATTTCTACACCGATTTCTTTAAGTTTATCCCAGTATCCAGGAAATGATTTTCCTGCACATTCAGGATTCATAATTTTAATACCTTCCTGTACCAATCCAATTATTGCCATACTCATTGCCATTCTATGATCGCTATGAGTATCAACCACAGCACTATTCAATACAGAAGGATATATAATCATCGCATCATTAGTTGTTTCTACTCTACAACCCATTTTTCGGAGTTCAAAAGCAGTATCGTTTATTCTATCACATTCTTTATATTTCAGATTCTCAATATGTCGTATTATAGTTTTTTTCATGGCAAATGGTGCTAATGCTGTAAGAGTTTGTACTGTATCTGGCATTGGTTCCATATCAATATCAATTCCAAGTAATTGTTCCGGTCCGGTTACAATAATAAAATCACTACCTTTCTCTATATAACATCCCATTTTCTCCAAAACACTGATAAACCGTGCTTCACCATGTTTTGAATTTAGATTAAGATTTTTTACTTTAATTTTTCCTTTTAATAATGCAGCAATAGCAAAGAAATAATTTGCAGAACTCCAGTCGCCCGGAACAGAAAATTTCATTCCGGTATATTTTTGACCTGCTTTAACACGGAAACATTTATATTCATTACGTACAACTACAACTCCGAATTTTTCCATTAAATCAATTGTCAAATCTACATATTTTTTTGAAACAAGCTCAGTTGTCAGGTTTATTACAACATCTTTTTCCGCAAAAGGTGCAACCAATAATAATCCACTAATATATTGACTACTGACATTTCCGCTTATATTTGTTGTTCCTCCTACAAGTTTACCTTCTAAAAAATCTATCGGAGGACAGCCGGCATTTGATTTAACTTTTACTCCAAGATTTCCCAGTGCATCCAAAAGTTCACCAACTGGTCTTTGACAGATCCTTTGGCTTCCGGTAATATGTATTTTATCATTACTTAATGCTGCCACACAAGTGATAAATCGCATTAATGTACCGGATTCACCAACATCAAGTTTTTTACCTTTTACATTCAATTTGCCGGAACAACCAATGATTTCAAGGGTATCATGATCCTGTTTAATATTAATCCCAAGATGTTTTAATGCCTGAATTGAATGATTTATATCATCATTATCAGGCACATTAGTTATTGTTGTAATTCCATCAGCAAGAGCGGCAATTATTAATACTCTGTTGGCAATGTATTTACTACCTGGAACATTTATTTCTTTATAATCCAATTGTTTCAGTGGTTTAATTTCAATCATTGATTTAACCTGTTTTATTTTTTTCTGCAGTTTTGAATGGCTTCTGTGATTTGCTCTTTTTCCATAAAGATAGAAAACTTTCCATTTTCTTCTTTTATTTCGCCTATTTTTCTTAAAATATTAAATTTTGGTATTCCATTGACAGATTTTTTGTCAGATTTCATTACGTGAAAAATGTCTTCTTCTGTAAAACAATTGTCAATTTTTGAAGGCATTTGCAAATCATCAATTAATGATATTATTCTACTACCTTCTTCTTTTGAAAGATATCCGGCAATAACGCCTAATATTGTTTCTACTGCCATACCAATGCTAACAGCAAACCCATGTTTTACTTCATACTTGGAAAGAGTTTCTACTGCATGTCCAATTGTATGACCGTAGTTTAAAATTTGTCTCAATCCACGTTCCTGCTCGTCCTGACTTACAACTTCTCTTTTTAATTCAACACAGCGTTTTATTATATGAAAAATGACTTTTTTTTCACGTAATAATATTTTCTTACTATTATCTTCTATATACTTGAATAAATCATTGTCGAGAATAATAGCCATTTTCAGACTTTCGGCAAATCCATTCAAAAATTCTATATCAGGTAAAGTTTCAAGCAGATTCAGATCAGCAAATACAGCTTTGGGTGGCCAGAAAGTACCAATCAAATTCTTTCCATATTTTGTGTTAACAGCTGTTTTTCCGCCAACTGAGGAATCAACCATAGCAAGCATTGATGTCGGAATCTGTACAACAGGAACTCCTCTTTTATATGTAGAGGCAACAAATCCTGCCAAATCTCCAACAACACCACCACCGAGAGCAAGTATAACTGTATCACGACCAAATTGTTTTTCTAAAAGTTTATCATCAATTTCATTTTTTATTTCTCTTGATTTACTATGTTCACCCGGTTTAATAGTAATTACAAAAATTGAAAACTCACTGAGAATATTTTCTATTGTTGTCAGATGGTATTTTTCTACATTTTCATCAGTAATAATTACAATTTTATAATTTTTAAATGATTTATTGAGAAAATCAGGTAATTCAATAATTGTATTATCACCTAAATGAATTATATACTCTTCACCTTTTGAATCCACATTAACCGTAATTTGTGTATTAACTTTCAATTTTCAATTTCCCATTTTCAATCTTAATTATTAGTCAAATAAAACACTTTTCCATTACTTTTGATATGCTGATATGCTCAATTAAGTTTTTTTCATCAATTTGGTTAAAAACAGAAATATCAAACATATATGGTAAGTATAATTCATCTATTGTATTCATAAGTGGATAAACACTATTATTGAGAGTCAAGTTTTCTCCAATTAATGTAATATCTATATCAGAGCCATGACAATAGTTTCCTATTGCACGAGAGCCGTGAATAATAACTTTTTTTATTTGAGGGTTTTTCGAAAAAATAATTTTAAGGTCTTGTATTGTTTCGTTATCTAAACCAAACATATTTTGTCAGTTTCTCTTCACTTTTTCTTTTAGCAAACTTTCTTCTAATTCCTTAAAAGCATCATAATATTTTTCAAGCCTCTGTATCCACCCTATATCTTTATTCATAATTTATTTCTTATCCTTAACTATAGGATATTATCCCTTAATCTTTTCAAA
>JAOZSG010000075.1:6670-11609 GCA_029939785.1 Fidelibacterota bacterium
ATTTAGGATTAAACATTATTTCAGATAATAAAAAATCATCTTCAGACAACAAACCATTTGCAATTTCCATATGTTTTTTAAAGGTAGTTCCCGGAGCTTTCTGATTTTTCATACATGCTGCAAAAACCATAGAGGATGCAAAAGGAGTTCCCAGTGAAAACGCTGTTGTTTCATCATGTTCCTGAAAAGTATAATCAAAAATATTAAGATTAAGATTTTTATAAAATTTCCTAAAGAACTTCTTACCTTCTTCATCTGATTCTTCGATAATTATTGCATTCTCATTACTCAAATCACGAATATTGGCAAATGTAGGACCAAACATAGGATGAGTAGATACAAATCGATGACCGGATTTTTGGTAAAACTCGACCATTCCGTTTTTTACAGAAGTAATATCTGATAATATGCAATCTTTAGAAACATAAGGTAAAACTTTTTCAAATACATCAACAGTGTGTTTCAAATCAACAGCATTTATTAATAATTCAGGATTAAAATCTTTGATTTCTGACATTTTTTTGAATCTAATTACATTAAAAAAATATTTCATTTTTTTTGCATCAATATCAAAAACACTAACCTCATGATCATGACAAAATTCTTCTACCAACCATGCTCCCATGTGTCCTGCTCCAAGTACGCAAATTTTCATGAGATTTCCCTTTCATTGTAACATCCCATAAATCGGAATCCACTTGTGTTTTTTTCAGTTTTTTCCAATACTTCCTGAACTTTTGCATCATTTTCAGAACCCATAAAATCAAGAAAAAAAGCATAATTACCAGGTTCTTTTGGCATTGATTCAATTCTTGATAAATTCAATCCGGCTTCTGCAAAATAATTTAAAACATTGAATAAAGTTCCTGCTTTATGTTCTGTTGAAAACATGATTGAACATTTATTTCCTTTAGTATCAATTTTATTTTTAGATAAAATTAAAAATCTTGTTTTGTTTGTATGTAAATCTTCAATTCCTGATTTAAGAATATCAAGGTTATATAACACGGCAGCAAATTTACTGGCAATTACAGCAGTTCCGTCAGGCATTTTTTCTGTCAGCATTTTGGCAGCACCGGCAGTATCATAATAAGGGATAGGTTCAAGATTATTTCTATCCAAAAAATGTTTACATTGCTGTAATGCCTGTATATGTGAATAAACACGTCTGATTTCACGGTGATCAGTACCCGGTAAAGTCAATAAACAATGACTAATTGGATGCTCTATCGCACCGACTACATGAAGGTCTGTTCTCATTAGATTATCATTAACCTGACCTACTACGCCACCCAAAGTATTTTCTACAGGAACTATCCCATATTCAAAACTCCCCTGGGCAACACCTTTGAAAACTTCATCAAAAGTATTACATGGAATTGAGATCAGATCGTTATTCCATGCTTTTGATGCCATTTCACTATATGCACCATGTTCACCTTGAAACGCAATTATACCATAATCTTTTTTCTGTAATTTTTTGCTTTCAGTAATAATCTCAGCAAAAATGGTTTTGCAAAATTCAGGACTGACAAGTTCACCTGTATCACGTTCGATTTTTTTCAATATTTCTTTTTCACGACCTGTATCTTCAATTTTCGCCTTAAATTTTCTCGCAATGATTGCCTGCTCCATGCGTTCATTAAGAAGTTTTAATAATTTTGAATCAATAAGATCTATTTTTCTTCTAATATTTGTTAAAGCCATGAAACACCTACATCTTTTCCATAAAATTACTTAATTTTCTTATATTATCCATATATACTTTGAACTCTTCAGGCGTAAACTGTTGATCAGCATCACTCATCGCAACTTTTGGGTTATTATGAACTTCTACCATCAATCCATTAGCACCACATGCAATTGCCGCAAGACTCATTGGTTCGATCAAACTTTTTCTGCCTGTTCCATGTGAAGGATCAACTAAAATAGGTAAATGTGTACATTCTTTTACAGCAGGAACCATACTTAAATCAAGTGTATTTCTGGTGTAAGTTTCAAATGTTCTGATACCACGTTCACAAAGGATAACATTTCTATTACCCTCTGAAAGAATATATTCGGCACAACTGAGCCATTCTTTTAATGTAGAATACATGCCACGCTTCAGTAATACTGGTTTATCAACTTTTCCTACTTCTTTTAGCAAGGAGAAATTTTGCATATTCCTGGCACCAATCTGAAGCACATCTGCATATTCACAAATCCATGTAACATCACGCGAATCCAACACTTCAGTAACAATAGGCAGCCCTGTTTCTTTTTTTGCTTTATCGAGAATTTTGAGACCTTTTAAACCTAATCCTTGAAAAGCATAGGGTGATGTTCTTGGTTTGAACGCACCACCACGAAGTAAATTTGCACCAGCTTCTTTTACTGCAATTGCTGATTCAATAGTTTGTTTTTCATTTTCTACGGCACAAGGTCCGGCAATTACAATAAAATCTTCACCTACTTTTACATCTCCAATAGGAATAATCGTCTTATTATTCGTCTCTTTTGATGTTAATTTTAAATCTTTATTCATATTTAAATCCTTCCACTTACTCTAAAGTAAGCGTTTATTATTTATTAATTATTTCAAAACGAATTGGAAATTTAATAGAACTAATATTGATTATCAAGATAATGGAAGATTAAAACTCTATCATTATTAATTCTTTCCCCATTGAAGATCAAAGACTGGCAACAGATGCCATTGGGTTCCAAAAGGATATGATCCAAATATTAGTTTATATCCACAACTTATTTGAATTTTTGAACTTTTATTTAATAGTAACATACCTTTATGTTCAAACGCCATTGATTCATCAGCCCCGGGATATAAAAACAGATCAGTATCAATAAGATAATTTAATTTGCCAACGAGTTTTCCATATAAATCAACTCCACCACGTAAACCATATCCATTATAAAATACCTGAAGCCTTGAATAAACAATAGGTAAGTCAATAGTTGTTCTTGAATCAATATCATCAAAACGAACAGCAAGATTTAGTCCTAATTTAAATGATATTAAATGATCTTGAGTTAATGATCTGGATAAAATAATTCCATTATATATTGAAAACATCTGTGGTATATCATCCTTAAATTCAGGAGAAAGAATACCGCCTGTACCTTCCATTGCAATAGTTTTTAATAAAAAAGTGGGATAAAATACGCTATGATTACTTGCCATAGAAAATCCATTAAATTCTGTATAAGATTTTTTCAATGAAAAATTAGGTGATATGAACATTGCAATAGGATGGAATGATATCTCAGTTTTATCTGAAATACCATATCGGAACGGTTGAAATAAACCAACTTCAAATCTTTTGGATGGTAATAAATATGCAGTACCTGCAGACCAGATTCTATTATTATTAGAAAAAGCAAAACTTGAAAAAATTATTATCATTAATATTATTTTAATCAGAAAATTCTTGAGCAATCTCATTGTGTCACCTCCCATTTTACACTTACTGCAACATGATCTGACAAATCACGATCAAAACAAGCATCCTGATATGTTGAATCTGAACCTGCAATCCAGGTTAAATTTGAGAATATGTAATCTAATTTTCTATCCCAAAATCCTTTATCCCATTTTGTTGTATGAGTAAAATAACTTTTTTCATCTGCTAAATATTCCGCTAATGGAACGGCCGGATGATATCTATCATATAATGGTTGTAACCAGTCCCATTCCTCTACATAATAAGATCCTTCTTTATGTTGGGGGTCATCACCTGCTTTGTGAAATGACTCATCTTCACATTTATCTTCATCACAATAATCCAGAGAATCAGCACCCGGTGGAAGTAAATTGTAATCACCTCCAATAACAAATGTTGCATCTTCCAGATCTTCTAATTCACTGAAAACTCTTTGCAATTGTCTTTCTTTTGTATCATCTGTAGAAAAAGCT
This sequence comes from Fidelibacterota bacterium, assembly GCA_029939785.1. Classification (GTDB taxonomy): domain Bacteria; phylum Fidelibacterota; class UBA2242; order UBA2242; family JAFGTP01; genus JAOZSG01. The sequence continues at coordinate 10,584 of JAOZSG010000075.1, forward strand.
GATAAATGTAGGCATAGTCCCCAGAAATCATCAAATCCCGGAATTTCTATCTTAGTTTTCAACAAATTCCTTCTTAAATAAAAATATTTTGTAAGTGCATCCTGATCTTCACGTAATGGAAGTTGAATTCGAGTAGCATCTGTTATTTTCCATCGGGATAAAATTGCTGTACCAGTATTAATCCTTCCTAATCCATCACTCGGAACAAATTGAGCTTCCCACATTGAAGCATAGGAACCGTAATTAAAATATGTATTATTGAGTAACCATTGAACCTGATCAATATATCCTGTTCGTTTTGATTCTACATCGACTTCTTGTAAAAAAATTATATCCGGCTGAGTTTCTTCAATTAATTCAGCAACTTTTTCAAGATTTGCATAAACATCATGTTTGCCGACTATAACTTTATTTCCACAACAATCACCAAACCAATCCAATCTGCCAACACCAAACCTGATATTCCATGTCATAAATGTTAAGTTTTCTGCACTTGTAGGTATATTTTGTATTGATTTTGCTTTATACATTTGAGCATCCTCAGTATCTTCAAATTTATTTACCAATGGATCACAGAATTGAAAAATTAAGCAAAACATAACAATAAATATAATATGGATTTTTTTAAATCTTTTCACTTGTATATCCTTTCAAAAAATTATAATAACACCACTCATGTTAGTGTCAACTATTACTTAAATTTCGTTATCTTAAACATTTATTTAATAATCCTAATTATCCATATTAGTATAAAAAGTTTTAGCAACATTGGAAATCAGGTGTTTTTAAATTTCAGGACCTAATATATTAAAAAATTTTGTTCTTAAAAAATATTATTATCAATGTTTCTCATGGATATTGATTTTGCTATGTATGTACGACCACCAACAATGTTACTCAACAAACCAGGCTCAAACGATTTACGAACAAGGATTGAAGATTGTTGATTTAGGATTTGTTCAGCAGTCTGAAATAGTTCAAGACTCGAGTTAAGAATGCGAAGCAGACTTGACTTGAGGATTGAAC
>JAOZSG010000076.1:0-4316 GCA_029939785.1 Fidelibacterota bacterium
CCCTAATGTTTCGGCAATTATTTCGGCCAACTCTTTAATAGTAATATCTTGTCCGTATATATCATGTTTTTGTGATGCAATTTTACATTTCTGAGTTGAAATTATACACTTTGTTTTATTATCCAAAACAACTTTGTGTAGTACATCTAAAACTTCAGGTGATTGTGGTGATATAAAAACAGGCTTACCTGACTTTATTATTCCTGCCTTTTCAAAAGCAATGCCTGACAATTTGTTTCCTAATCTATCCTCATGATCCATACTGATAGATGTAATCACTGATACTTCAGGAATTATTGCATTCGTTGCATCAAATCTTCCTCCAAGTCCTACTTCAAGTATAGCGATATCAACTTCATTTTTTTGAAAATAATCAATAGCCATGGCTGTTGTTATTTCAAAAAAAGTTGCGTTTGTTTGATCAATAATTGGTTTGATATTATCAATGAACTTTATTATTTCAACATCAGATATTTCTGTATTTCCTACTTTAATACGCTCATTAAACTTAATTAAATGCGGTGATGTATAAAGTCCAACTTTATAACCTGCTGCCTGTAAAATCGAGTGCATTATCCTGCAAGTGGAGCCTTTCCCATTAGTTCCGGCAACATGGATTATTCTCAGGTTTTTTTCTGGATTCCCAAGTGTGTTTAGCAATGCTTTAATTCTATGAAGACCGAGTTTTATACCTCTGGACTGGAGACTGAATAGATAATTGAGTTTTTGATCGATCAGGTTTTGCATTATGTTTTGTTATTTCAACTGTTTGACAAAATCAGATTCCCACAATCCCAAACATGTACTATTACTAAGGATTAATAATATAGTTTTTTCATTTGCCAATTCATTTATCAAAGCAAGTAATTCATTTAGATTATTTACTGTTTTTGCCTGAATTCCATCATTCTGTAGTTGCCTTGCAATTTCAACACAATCAATATCTCCGGCCCATTTAACAGAAGTCGAAGATTCAGGTATAGCAAGTATTACACTATCACTTTTTTTCAATGACTGAGTAAATTCATCCTGGAAAATATTACTTCTGGCTGTTGCACTTTTGGGTTCTATAATAGTAACTATTTGTTTTCCGGGATATTTAATTTTCATTGCTTCAATAGTCAAATCAACTGCTCTTGGATGATGAGCAAAATCATCAATAACCAAACTACCATTATAATAGCCACGTTCTTCCTGACGTCTTTTTACCATATTCAAATTGGTAATTGCTGACTGTATTTTGCCTATTGCAAATCCTTCATAAAATGCAAAAATAATAGCAGATGATAAATTTAAAATATTATGTTCACCCGTTAAATTGGTTTTAAAATCATAGTTTGTAGAATTTAGAGTAAGTTGAAAATCTGTTCCATTTTTATCAGACCCCAAGATTTTAGGACCAATATTTGACTTTAAACCATAATAAATCCATTGTCCATGAGAGTCAGAATACTCTTTATATAGTTTTTGAATTCCTGGATAATCTTCATTAACAATAAATCTCCCATCAATTGATGGTATAACTGCCCTGAATTGATCCAAAATTTCTTCAAAATTATTAAAAATATCAGCATGATCAAATTCAAGAGATGTTAATATCATGTGATTAATCGAATACATTCTTAATTTTGAAATTTTTTCAAAATAGGCACTATCATATTCATCAGATTCTATGAAAAAATATTTACTATCACCTAATTTTGCAGGAGGTCTGTCATCCATTATCCCTCCAATAAAATATCCGGGAGAACAATTTAAATTTTCAAAAAGCTGAGTTATTAAATATGTTGTTGTTGTTTTCCCATGAGTCCCGGCACATCCGACAACGACTTTATCATCCAGAACAAGAGATCCAATAGCAGTAGGAAAAGAAATAAAGGGAACGCCTGATTGCTCTATTTTATGGGCATCATCAGAATCTTTACACACCACATTCCCGGTAATTATCAAATCAAATTTTTGTAAGTATTGCATATCAATTTTATCAAGAGTATGACAGGGAATTTGTGTTGTTTCCAGGTAGTCACTCATTGGTGGTGCAAATTCTATATCAGCACCCTCTATGTTATAACCCATCTCTTTCAAAAGACAGGCGGAAGCACCCATACCTGTTCCACAGATTCTATAAAAAAAAATATTTTTAATATTTTTTTTTATCTGAATTAATCCATCTTTATCCAATTTATTGGTTAGATTCATACTTCACCTAAAATTTTAATTCTAATTTTTAATACTTTTATCTGACTGAATTTTGAACTCAACAATACTATTGAAAATCGTTTCTGCAATTAATTGTCTATGTCTGCTATTATTGAGTTTTTTTGCATCTTGTCTATTTGTATTATACCCTAATTCAAGTAATAATTTAGGCATTGAAGCTCCAACAAGAACAAAAAATCCGGATTGTTTGACTCCCCTGTTTTTCTGAGGTACTTTTTGAGAAACATTTTTTGAAAGAATTTCGGCAAAACTTTCACTATCATACATATTGGTTGAATGTACCAGGTTTGCAAGTATATTTGTGATATTATTATATCCTTTATACTTTTCTTTGTCATCAGGAGCCTCTAATTGTATGACTGAATTTTCAGCTTCTGCAACACGAATAGCATCTGCCGATCTTCCTGTTCGCAACAGATATATTTCAAATCCATTTGCCTTTTTATTTTTTGCAGCATTTATGTGAAAACTTATAAATAATTTTCCATTACATTCATTTGCAATTTTTGTTCTTTTCCAAAGTGGAATGAAAATATCGGTTTTTCTTGTATATACTACATTAATATCAGTTTTCTTTTCGATTAATTTCCCTAAACGTAATACTACATCCAGAGCCAAATCTTTTTCATGTTTATATCTCCAGTGTCCAGGTGCACCGGAATCTTTTCCACCATGACCGGCATCTAATACTATTGTATCAATTGTCCATGCCTTTTTTGCTTTTGCTATTTTATCTGCAATTTCTTTTTTCATCTCTTCATTTAAAGGAAGAAAGAGTGGAATGACAATCTGTTTTGTTTCAGGGTTATAATGAGGATCAGCTGAAGAAAATTTTTGTTTTAATCTCATACTGATTTGGACGGAATTTTCTTTTGATATTGTTTCTACTCTATATAAAGATTTAGTCGGGTTATTTTTGGAAAATTTTAATGAGTCTGCGGAACATCCATAAATTGTAAGATAAAACCATTTATCATCTTTGAAAAAAAATGATATGTCTGATTCAGAAAATCTTCCATTCGTGGAAATAATTATTGACAGACCATTTTTTCTTTCATCATAATCAATATCAAATATCCTAACTCTTTGATCATCAATGGTTTTATTTGGTTGAATCTGAATTGGTTTAATTTTTTCCTTTATTGCAAAAATATTTTTAACATCATCATTAACAAGAGAATATTTTAAACCTGAATAAACATTATCCTTCAAGATATTCAAAAAGGAATAGACAGGAACATATATTTCGTTCCCAACCTGTACTGCCGGTGATGCCATATGTTTAATTTTTGTACCAACCATTAAATAGGAACTATTTGATGTAATTTTTATTTGAACATTTTGAAAATAAAAGACATATTTGCCGGTAGATTTTTTATTATAAATTCGAATTTTATAGATCTCTGCGATTTTGTGAGCAGAAAAATATGGAGTCTTATCAAAATATACTGTTTCAATATTCAGAGTTTTCGGTACAACATGCTTATTCTTAATATGTAAATCAGCTAACAGGTTTAATGTGATGATTAGATTGAGTATTATTATAATTATTTTTTTTTGCATAATATTTAAGCGGAAAATTACAAACTCCGAACTCAGAATGCAACTAACATTTGTATTTCAGCCTGAATATTTTTACTACCGGTATGAGAATTAAGTTTTTGGGTATATTTTCCAGCAAAAGAGAAACTAAATATTTCATTAAATTTAATCGTTTCAGTAATAAAGTAATTATTGCCTGTACCTGATAATGCCGGCATACTAAAACGATAAGGAATTCCAGGCTCATAAATATATATTCTACTATTCCATGTTGGTGTAAAATAATGAATAATTCCAAAAGTCATTTTATGATTTTGATATTGTTTTTTCAAATAAATCTGAAACCCCTTACCCTTTTCCTGCAAATTTTCAATCATATATTTATTTTCAACATAATTTATAATGATTGATAGATTTTTTGACCATTTATGTAAAACTTTCAATTTGATCTGTTTTTGTTTGTATTGAATATCTGACTTTCGCTTGAAATTGATATTAACAATCCATTTATTATAAATTCTACCCAATTTTGCAATGAAATTTTTTTTAAAACA
>JAOZSG010000076.1:4326-11572 GCA_029939785.1 Fidelibacterota bacterium
GGATACTGTTCCCAAATCTATTTCTTTTCCATTTTGTATTGGTTTTATTCTGCTAAAAAAATCTATGAATGCTGATACTTTCATTCCTTTTAACAATCTTGCTTCAAAACAGTAATACACTCCTTTTTCGTTTTGAGGTTCTCCTGAGTATGCTTTCACTATACTTCCTGTTGTGGAATAAAAATTTGGTGAAAAATATCGCCCGCTTATACCAAAACGTAATCGATCAAATATATAATGAATAGTCTGAACCAGAGCATATTCATTTAATTGAGAATAGCATAATTCACCAGTAATTACAAAATCATTTTTTTGATAATTATGATAAATTGAAACTCCTGATTGAATTCTGTTATTCTTTAAATCTTTCAGATCATGTGAATAATTGGAATTGAAAATTAAGATGCCTGCGTTTAGAAACGTTCCCGTAAATACTGTACCAAAACCTAATATCCTTTCATGTAATCTGTTCCTGTTTTCAATTTGCATTTGTGTAATATGAAATCCACTGTTATCAATTCCTGTAACAATATTATTGTCAAATCTGCAATCCAAATTTCTACTGGACAAAAATGGAAAAAACGAAAAAACTCCTTTTTTAATATTCAATGCTGTTCCAAACAGATATTGATTTTCACCTGTACCTGTATAATTTGCTATTCTAACATTTGCTGGTTTTATATTATTAAAAGCCAAACTATTTCGGGAATTCATATAATTTGTATGAAAAAAAAGTCCAGAGCCCCATTTTATACGAAATGCTCCAAAATATCCCGTAATGCTGTTATAAATTTCCGGTGATTTTATACTAAGATTGGTATAATCCCAAATATATAATTCATCTCTATCCTGTTCTGCTACAGCTCTTAGAAACCAACCATTGGGATGATGAAATTTTGCCCGGCTTAGATTTTTCATTATTCCGGGTTTATCATATTTCTTGATTCCGGAATAATAGTAAATTTTACCGGTTACCAATTCCTTTTCATTTAATAAAAAAAATAACTGAACAACTTCCATTTCCTGATCGGAAAATCCTGTTTCATTCTTGAATAATTTCCAACTTAAATATTTCTTGTTAGTTTTTTTGGCTGAAATTAAAATTCGTTTTATAAATGAATTCAAAGGAAGTGTTTGGATTTGGTCAATTTTTGTATTATTCCAAATTAATTGATTATCAATAAATTGATTGATGTATTCTTCAAACGCCTCGGTATCAGTATTATCAGCATCAATATATCCATCAGAAATATAGGAATTAAAATCCTGTTGCCCTGATAGAATTGATAAGTATAGCAGTAAAATGAATACTATTTTATATTGAGATTGCATCCGAAATAATAAGTATATGGTAATTGCTGATGATGTAATATTGCTGAATTAAATTTAAGATTTTTTATTCTGCAGGAAATTCCGGCCGAAAATCTATCGGGATCTAATTGAGTTCCCAGAAGTACGGCAATATTCGAATGAATCAATAATTCTGCACCGAATTTTGTTGTAAATGGATAAAGTGTATCTTTATATAATTCAGCATTTAGATTAATACGCTTTAATGCAATCCAATGCAGACCAATTGCAAAAAATTCCGGTAACATTTCCTGATTATTACATATTTTAGGTCTGTTAATATTGATAAACAGTAATGATGCTTGAAGATTATCGGTTAATTTCATATCAGCACCCAAATTAATTCCAAAACTTCCATTTCTTTGAAAATCCTTAATCATTAGGTCATAATATGATATAGAACTCCCAACACTAATTTTTTTTCTGAATTTTCTACTTATACCAAATATATACGTGTTTTCCCGATAAACATTGTTACCAACAGAATTTACTTTACAACTATATCCATATTTTTCTCCAGGTTTAAAATTCATGGCATAATCCCAACAATGAAGATCTTTGATCCCAAAAAGATTTGTATAATTTGTTGAAAGAGTTAATCCATAGCCCTGAACTGAGGTTGCGGGATTTAGTCCAATAGGATGAATCGACACAATACCACCAAGTGCTATAAATTCAGGATTCAACATTTGTAATTCAAATGCCGAAAAAAGTGGTAAATACATAAATATGAGAATTATTATTTTTTTACTCATAATATATAAATTGATTTTTTGTTTTAGATGTGATTAATACCGATTGATGAAAAATATGTACAAAAAATTAACAAGTCAAGTAAAAGATTACAAACTTAGAACTCAGCATCCATTGTGAAAAAAAATTGAACACGGATCGAACGGATTTTCTTATGATTCTTATTCTCTGTTATCAGAATTCTGGGTTTGGTGTAAACAATTATCTTTGTTCTGATATAAGAAAAATAAGAATATTATTATGATTTTAATAATATAGCCTCTGTGTACTTACAACCTTGGCTGTGATTTTTTAATATCCCATTATCCCAATTTCAAAATAAATATTACTTGTTTATATGTACTAACTTAAGTTATCTTTGATAGCTGTAATAAAAGTAACATTTTATTCAACAAAAAATCTATATTAAAATGGATGTGTAATATTTTCAACATCCTATACTGAGACAAATGATTATTGTGGAGAGATTTTGAAAGAAATAAAACAGTGGAGTAAGCTGTTTAACATAATTTTACCAAAAGTAGAAAAACCAGCCAGATATGTAGGCCAGGAAAGAAATATTATTCGTAAAAACTTATCCTCTGTTTCTGCTTCAATTGCTCTTGCTTTCCCAGACTTATATGATATTGGTATGTCTTTTTATGGATTCCAGATTTTATATAACATTCTGAATAAAGACCCAAAAATTGCAGCAGAACGTGTTTATGCACCCTGGCCGGATTTTGAAGAAAAATTAAGAGAAAATTCCATTCCATTATACAGTTTGGAATCTCATGTTGCTTTAGGTGATTTTGATGTAATAGGTTTTTCATTATCTTATGAATTAAGCTATACTAATGTATTAAACATGCTGGATATCGCTGGTATTCCCGTATTATCTTCGGAAAGGACAACTGAGCATCCAATAATTATTGCCGGTGGTGGCAGTTGTTATAATCCTGAACCAATGGCTGATTTTATAGATTGTTTTGTTGTTGGTGATGGTGAAGAAATTACCGGTGATTTAGTAAAATTTATTGCAAAACAACGCAAAATGGATATTTCACGAGAAAACTTATTGAAATTAATTCTGGAAAAATTTCCAACAGTTTATATTCCCGCATTTTATGAGTATTCTTCGAAAACAGGTATTCCAAAACCAAAATATTCATATGTTCCAGAAATTGTAAAATCAAATAGAGTTTCAGAACTAAGAAATATATATTATCCTGATAAACCATTAATACCATTAATGGAAATCACACAAAATAGATTTGTTGTAGAAATTATGCGTGGTTGCACTCGTGGCTGTAGATTTTGTCAGGCAGGTATGATCTATAGACCGGTAAGGGAAAGGAAGCCGGAAGATATTCTGAAGCAGGTAGAAGAAAGTTTTTCATCTACCGGATATGGTGAACTTTCAATGTTGTCACTTTCTACTTCTGATTATAATGGACTTGAAGAGAGTGTAGTATCAATTATGAATGAAATGGCAGATAAGAAAGTCTCTATTTCCTTTCCATCCATGAGGCTTGATACATTTTCTGATGCTGTTGCAGGATATGCAAAACAGACAAAAAAATCCGGATTGACCTTTGCTCCAGAAGCCGGATCAGAGAGACTCAGAAGAATTATCAATAAACAAATCACTGAAGAAGAACTTTTAAAATCTACCGAAATTGCGGTTAAAAATGGCTGGCGGAAGATAAAATTATATTTTATGCTAGGTCTTCCTGGAGAAACCATGGATGATGTAAAAGAGATTGCTTCTCTTGTAGAAAAAGTTCTTAATGTTGGCGGGAAACAATTAAATGTTAATGTAACACTATCAAGTTTTATTCCGAAACCTTTTACTCCTTTTCAATGGGAGGCACAGGATTCGCCTGAATTGATACAGGAAAAAATTGATATTGTTAAACCAATGCTACGTAAACTAAAAAGAGTTAAACCCATGGGCAGAGATCCAAGATATTCTCAATTGGAAGGTGCAATGTCCAGAGGTGACAGAGAGGTTGGAAAAGTAATTTACGAAGCATGGAAAAGTGGAGCAAAATTTGACTCCTGGCGGGAGTATTATTCATTTGATAAGTGGGATAAGGCTTTTGAAAAATGTGGTTTGAGATCAGAAAAATATACCGAAAAACGAGATATAAACTTTCCATTACCCTGGGATATTATTGATCCACTGATTTCCAAAGATTATCTTTTAACAGAACGTATTAAAGCATTTGAACAAGAAATTACGCTGGATTGTAGAAGTGGATGTACAGGATGTGATGTATGTTCAGATGAAAAATTATACATGGATATTGTAGAAAAAAAGAAGAGCCCGAATATCAATATTCATGAAGAAGTGGCTGAAAACAGTCAAACTAAATATAGATATCGGATAAAATACCAAAAAGATGGAGCTGCAAAATTTACATCTCATCTTGATACTATCCGAATTTTTAAACAGGCAATGCTTGGAGCAGGCTTAAAATTATTTTATACGGGCGGTTTTAATAAAAAACCAAAAATTTCTGCTGGTTTTCCATTACCATACATGTTCACATCAAAAGAAGAATATATGGATTTATTTCTAATGGAAAGAGAACCGGCATTATTATCAAAACTAAAAGATCACTTACCGGGTGGTTACAAAATACTTCATGTTCATGAAATATCATTAAAAAGTCCTTCTGTGTCAACTCTAATCATTGGCTTTGATTATATGGTTAATTTTGAGAAACAAGTATCAGAAAGAATAAAAAATGAAGTAAACGAATTTTTAAAAATACCAAAATTGATTATTGAACGTAAGAAAAAAAAGGGAAATGTAAAAGTTGATGTAAAACAGTTTATCAAAGACATTTCAATTAAAGAAAATGCATTAATAATCAGTTTAAATGTAATTAATGGAAAAGTAGTAAAAGTTTCAGAAGTGTTGGAATTACTTGGTATTATTAATGAAGATTATCATGTAAATAGGGCAAAATCCTATTTAACAACTGATTTTACCGAATAATAGTTAAAGGATGCTACAAGAGTAAAATCAAAAAAATTTTTCTGTAATAATTTTGCAGATGTTAGAAATATTAAAAAAATAATCGTATTAAAACTGGCATCCTATATCCGATTATAAATTATGAAAGAGATGTAGTTTCATGGATAAGCGAATACTAATAAGCGAAACATCCAGAGAAACAAGAATAGCTGTACTTGAAAATGGTGAATTAGTAGAATTTTTTGTAGAAAAATTTGAAAAATCACGGCTTGTCGGAAATATATATTTAGGACAAGTAGAAAATGTTATCAAGGGTATACAGGCTGCTTTTGTTGATATCGGGATGGAAAAAAATGCTTTCTTACCTTTTGCTGAAATAGGTGATCCCGAGGCAATCGATTCTTTAATTGAAAATATTAAGGACTCTCAGGAAGAAAAAACAATAAGGCAAACAAAGAAAAAAAGCAGACGAGACCTAGATAAAGTCAAATTGAAAAAAGGTCAGGAAATTCTTGTTCAGGTTATAAAAGAACCATTTGGAGATAAAGGTCCACGTGTAACAACAGATATTAGTATTCCGGGACGATTCCTGGTACTTATACCTTATGTTGAATATGTTGGCATATCAAAAAAAATTAAAAATCGAAAAACACGATACAGACTTAAGAAAATCGTAGATGAAATTAAGCCTAAAGGTTTTGGAGTCATAGTCCGAACAGTTGCAGATGATATTGATCAGGAAGTATTGGAATCAGACTTAAATACTTTACTCAAAAATTGGAAAAAACTAGAAAATCTTGTACGTAAAATAGAAAGTCCTGAATGTGTGTTTCAGGATATGGAAACGGCTTCAACAGTTATCAGAGATTTTTTATCTCATAATGTTTCAAAAATTATTGTTGATAAAAAAAGTCTTTATATAAAATTAAATAATTATATAAAAACAACATCACCTGAATATTCTGATGTAATAGAGTACTATAATTCCAAAACACCTTTATTTGATCAAATGAATGTTGAAAAAGAATTCCAAAAATCTCTCTATAAAAAAGTATGGTTAAATAATGGTGGGTTTATTGTTATCGAACATACCGAAGCTATGACAACAATTGATGTAAATAGTGGGAAATTTATAAGTAAAAAAGATCACCATAAAATTGCTTTAAAAACAAATATGCTTGCCGCGAAAGAAGTAGCAAAACAATTGAGACTAAGAGATATTGGCGGATTAATTGTTATTGATTTCATTGATATGGTTGATATGGCAAATCGTAATAAAGTTTATAATGAGTTAAAAACTGAGTTAGCAAAAGCAAAAGCATCTATCGCACTTGCTTCTATATCTGAATTTGGATTATTGGAGATGACTCGGCAGAGAATCAGGACAAATTTATTGCATACTGTGAGTGAACAATGTCCTTTATGTCATGGATCTGGAAGAATTACTTCAAAAGCAAGTGTTGTAACAATGCTGGAAGGTTGGTTCAGCCGTTTTCGTCACCAATCAAAAGAAAGACGTGTGGAACTCTATATTCATCCGGATATGGCAGAATATTTGAAAGTAACTGCAAAAAATATTATTAGAAAAATACAATGGAAATACTTAATGAGAATAAAAGTAATTCAGGATATATCTGTAAACGTAGATGATTTTAAAGTATTCTCCATAAAAGAAGGAATTGAAATAACAGATAAATATTAACTTGACTATAGACTTTCAGTTAATTAAATTCACCAGCCTTTATTGAAATGAGGAAAAAGAGGATTATGAAAAGAGAAAATTACGCAATAGCAGAAATATCAGGTAAACAGGTAATACTGGAACCTGGAAAAAAAATTAAAGTACCAAAACTTAATCTTGAAGAAGGTGCAGAATATACAGCTGATAAAATTCTTTATCTTAGAAAAGGTGAAGATGTTCAGATTGGTGCACCTTACTTAGAAAACAATGAAATTAAAACTACTGTTGTAGCACATGACAGAGAAGCAAAAGTAATTGTTTATAAGAAAAAACGTAGAAAACGTTATGATGTCAAAAAAGGACATCGTCAACAATACACAGTTATTCAAGCAGAAGATTTTGCTTAATAATTGATGTAAAAGTATTTGGTTCTAAAAAAAATCACAGAGGTTTATTATGGCTCATAAAAAAGGTGTTGGAAGTACATCAAACGGTCT
>JAOZSG010000077.1:0-7735 GCA_029939785.1 Fidelibacterota bacterium
AAATAGCTCTTCGTTTTCTATTTCAGCATCTTTGAAAAACTGTAATTGCCAGGGTTCAATGCCCACCTGATTATTCAAATAATGTTTTAAAACTCTCTTCCAGTTTTGTTACCTTTTCTTTGTACGTAGTTTCTTTGCGACGTTCATTTTCAACTATTTCTTTTGGAGCTTTTGTTACAAAACTATGATTTTTTAATTTGCCCTGACATGCCATGAGTCCTCCTTTAAGACCATCTATTTCTTTAGTAAGACGTGCCTTTTCAGCATCCAAATCAATAACACCTTCCAATGGAATGAAAAACTCTGTGTTTTTTACCACGATAGAAGAAGATGGTTTCGGCTTTTCTATATTTTTATCTATTATGACATTTTCAATTCCTGAAAGATTTTTAATATAACCGAGTATTTCATGATTTTTAATAAGATTAACAACCACTTCATCTTCTTTGCCTTTGATAACAAGATTAATTTTTGCTGATGGAGCTATGTTTAATTCACTTCTAACTGTTCTGATAGATGTAATAATTTCCTGAATTATTGTAAACTGTTCTTCAATTTCCGGATCATTTAGACTAACCAGTACTTCAGGCCACTTGGAAATGATAATATCAGGATCATCATTATTTTTAATTTTCTGATAAATTTCTTCTGTTATAAATGGAGTTAATGGGTGCAATATTTTCAGGATATTTTTCAGGACATGGATCGCAACTTTCAGAGTTGTTGCTTTTTCTTCAGGAGATTTTTTATATAATCTCTCTTTTATTAATTCAATATACCAGTCACAAAAATCACTCCATACAAAATCATATATGTCTCTTGCAATTTCATCAAAACGATAGGTTGTATAATGTTTTTCTACCTTTGTAATAGTTGCATTCAATTTACTAAGAATCCATTTGTCAGCAGTTGTCAGATTTGCAAATACCGGATCAAAAGATTGTAAAAATAGAGTGTCATCATCTACATTCATCAGAATAAATCTGGAAGCATTCCAGATTTTATTCATGAAATTACGTCCAACTTCCAGTCGTTTTTCAGAAAATAAAATATCCTGTCCCTGTGGAGCAATCAACATCACACCATATCTAAGAGCATCTGCTCCATATTTTTCGATCAGGTCCAAAGGATCAGGAGAATTCCCTAAAGACTTACTCATTTTCCGACCATCCATATCACGGATAATTCCAGTAAAATAAACATTTTTAAACGGGACATCATCCATGAATTCAAGACTTGCCATTATCATTCTTGCTACCCAGAAAAATATAATATCAGGTCCGGTAACCAAATCATTTGTTGGGAAGAATTTTTTCAAATCTGTTGTATCTTCCGGCCATCCCATAGTAGAAAAAGGCCATAACCACGAACTAAACCACGTGTCCAACACATCAACATCCTGACGAATATCAGTACTACCACATTCAGGACATTTCACTGGATTTTTCATAGTAGCATCAGTCCAGTTACAATGATCACAATAGAATACCGGAATTCGATGTCCCCACCAAAGCTGTCTGGAAATACACCAATCCTGAACATTGTTCAGCCAGTGATTATAAGTCTTGGTCCAGCGTTCTGGATAAAATTTGATTTTCCCTTTACTGACAGCTTCAAGAGCCGGTTCTGCAAGAGGTTTCATCTTTACAAACCATTGAGATGATAAATAAGGTTCAATCATTACTCCTGCACGCTCACTGTATCCTACACTATTTGTATATTCTTCAATTTTATCAAGAAAGCCTAATTCTTTCATTTTTTTTACTATTAGTTTTCTGGCAACAAATCTGTCAAGTCCAACAAAATCCTCACCCGCATTTTCATTCATAGAACCATCAGGATTCATAATCAAAATTTGTGGAAGGTTATGACGTTCACCCATTTCAAAATCATTTGGGTCATGAGCTGGTGTTACTTTTACACAACCTGTTCCAAATTCAGGATCAACAAAATTATCAGCAATTATAGGAATTTCGCGATCGACTATAGGTAAAATTAGTTTACTTCCGATTAATCCGCTGAATCTGTTATCATTAGGATTTACAGCAACAGCAGTATCTCCGAGCATTGTCTCAGGACGAGTTGTAGCAATGGTAATAAATTCATTTCTGCCTTTTACAGGATATTTAAAATACCACAAATGACCTTGTTTTTCTTTATATATCACCTCTTCATTTGAAAGAGCTGTTTGAGACGCCGGACACCAGTTGATGATTCTTCTACCACGATAAATCAATCCTTTTTTATAAAGGTGCACAAAAACTTCCCTAACAGCTTTTGATAATCCTTCATCCAGGGTGAAACGTTCACGATCCCTATCAAATGAACTTCCTAACTCTTCAAGTTGATTGAATATTATTGATTTATGTTTATTCGCCCAGTCCCAAACAGTTTTTACAAATTTTTCTCGTCCATAATCAAAACGAGTTTTACCATCTTTTTTCAACATTTTTTCTACAACATTTTGAGTTGCAATACCTGCATGATCTGTTCCTGGTAACCAAAGAGTTTGTTTTCCTTGCATTCGGGCATACCGGATTAGAACATCCTGTAAAGTATTATTTAACACGTGTCCCATTGTTAAAATGCCTGTAACATTTGGTGGCGGAATAGTTATTACAAAAGAATTATTTGATTCATTATCAGATGGTTTAAAATAGCCATTTTCCTGCCAATGTTTATACCACTTTTTTTCTACATTTACAGGTTCATATATTTTGTCTAATTGTGTTGTCACAATGTACCTCTCATATTATTTTTTCAATTTTTTATATTCATCTTCAATGAATTTACATGCTTTATCCAGACTTGTTCCATCATTATGATAGAAACAATCTTTTAGCATTTTTTTATAAGCTTTAGAATATTTCTGTTCATTTATATTTTCATGAATAAGTTCATTAATATCAGATTTCCCATTCCACATATCTACCTGAGTCATAATATTCATATTATCTGGCATTTTATGTAATTTTTGATAACCATTTTCAATTACAATAATTGGTTTATTCGTTATTAAATATTCATATAATACAGATGAAGTTTCACTAATCAATATATCAGACACTTTCATATCAAACATTGTGTCATTTGTTGCAATGTGTGATGGATTTGAAAAATACAGATGTTTGATACCATTTATTTTTGCCCAAATTTTCATGTATTTAATATGTTTTGCATCATGATAATGTGGACGTATTATAAGATTAAAATCTTTGGTAATTTCTCTGGCAAATTTTTTGGCGTAAAGATGAAAGGTTCCATTCCCAAATCGCCAGGTAGGAGCATATAAAACAGTTTTCCTGCTTCTATCGACTACTCCTAAAGTATTGTAAACTTTATCTACATCAATTTTATCATTTATATAATCGTCAAATCTTATATTACCAATTTTTATCATTTTTTCTTCTGGAAATTGAAGATTAGAATCAATTAATCGCTGTACATGTTTATCTCCTGAAAGAAAAATATAATCAAATCTTAATAAATTTTCAGGACCAGTTAAATTTCCACCATATCTTTTATCTCCTGTACCATGTCCAATAAATATTGTTGTGCAATATTCAGGGTTTACTCTGATTTTTGCATTGGAAAAAAGAACTATTATACCTTTAAAACCGGTTAAATCATTGTTGCCATGTAAAATTACTTCAGGTGAATTTAAAAAGGTTTTTTTATGTTGAGGTTGATTAATGTTCTTTAGAAAAAATTTTGATTGCCATTTTTTTTTCCACTGTTTAGTGATTATTTTTCCACCATATTTATTATATAAAGGTAAAGCATAAGAAAACTGATATGCCTGTTTTATATAGTAGTATATTTCCATGTTCTATTTTTCCTTGTTGTCGTTAGCATTAACAATCGCAAGATCATCTTTTTTGAAATTGTATTCTTTAACAGGAATTTTCCAATCCCCATATCTGAAAGTCAAATAACCATCAATATCAGCCGGTACCATCATATCCTGATTTTTAAAATTAACCCAACCTAAATTATCATTAAAAGTAGCAGGGACAGATTTTAATACTGGTTTTTTTATACCAACAGTCCAAAAATATTTATCGTCTTTTTTTAATTTCAAAAAAAGATCCAGTCGGACATCTCCTTTTGCAAATAAATATTTTCTATTAGTAACTTTAACAATTCTCACTTGTCCTTCTTTAAATGGATCAACGGATTTTTTGTAATATTTTACAGAAACTCTATATCCCATTAATCTAAGTCGAAATAGAATTTTCAGGAGTCTTTTTTCATCGACTTTTCTTAAGGAAATATCCACATCATTGTCCCATGGAAGTAAACGGTTTTCCCTGACAATTCCCAGTAATGTTCCACCTTCAAGCCAATAAGGAATTTCTTGCTTATTTAATAATTTTGTAAGTCTTACAAGTAATTTTTCTGCTGCTTTACCTGTTTTTCCTTCTAATCTTTTCTGTCCTGACATATTTGTTTTGCTACTACCAATTCATTTTTTTTACTTTGTTATAATCTTCTACAAAATCTACTTCTTCCCAGACTAATCCATTCATTGATTCAGTATATATATTCAAATTATTTTGAGCAGTTTGTTCAATTGCTTTTAAATACCATGTTTGTAAATTTTGTTTAATTCTGGACATTTGTTCAATATGATGAAATAAAACATTTGTACCTTTGGCAGAAAACTTCATTATACCGATAGACTCTCCATCAGCTTCAGAACTTTTCATTAATTTATTAACATGTGTTAATTTTCCTTTTGTAGTTTTTACTTTCATATCATCACCGTCATATTCATCTTTTTGTTGAATCATTAAGACATTTTCATTTTTACTCTGTAGCAGTTGTTCCAATATTCCTTTTTCAAAAACATTATCACCATTAATTATTATGATTTCGTTATCATAAATTAAATGCCGTACGCTCCATAAAGACATCATATTATTAGAGATATCAAAAAAAGGATTGTATTCAAGTTTAATATTCAGATTTGTTGAAAAATTTTGTATATAATCTTCGATCTTGTCAGCTCTGAATCCAGTACAAATTATTACATCTTTTAATCCAACATTTTCAATATTTTTTAATTGCATTCCCAATATCGTAGTATTCCCAATTGGCAATAAACATTTTGGACTATTTTTAGTTAACTCTTTTAGTCTTGTACTACTACCGGCAGCTGGAATAATAACTTTCATAGACATCCTTTTTTCAATATTTAATATTCAAATCAGTTAAGTGAAAAAAATACTAAAATTTACATAATTTTACAAATGTAATTATGGAATGATAAACATGTAAAATTACATAATAACCAAACTGATTGAATTGTTTTGTATTGTTTGTCTATTTGACCAGCAAACACCTCTTGACAGAACTAAATTTTCCTGCTTTCAATCTGTAAAAATAAATTCCTGATGATAATTCAGCAACATTCCAATTAACTTCATAATGTCCGGCAACCTTGTTTTCATTTACAAGTTCTACAACTTTTTTACCACGAATATCAAAAACAGATAAATTTACATTTACATTAGTTCCTATCTGATAACTTATTTGGGTGCTTGGATTAAAAGGATTTGGATAATTTTGGTATAGCCTATAAGAATTTGGTGTTTTTATATTATTGTTTTCATCAATGGCAACATATCCTGTTGTATCTATCAATTTCATCAGACCAAAACCATCGGCATTTTCCCAATGAGAATTAAACTGATCTTCCGGTACTTCCACAGAACCGAAGAAATTATCTCTCTCAATTGGATTTTCATCTAAATCATCATTATCACAATACGCCATAGAAAAACCAAGAATTTTTTCAGGCATTAAAATTACTCTGGAATTATCAGGATTATTATCATCATAAGTATCATCATAGATTTTTATTGAAAACTCATAAACATTTTTATGATTATACCGTTTCAGACAAAAATGTGAAAAATGATCAGCATAATCCGGACGCTGCCAAAATCCGGCAATATCCATAGCAATGAGTGAAGTTGTTGTTTCACCAATTTCCGGAAAATTTATATTCATATGATAGGAAAATGCATTTTCAGCGTTTTCACTACCACTGTCTATTCTATGCATTCCTCCTGAATTATCTTCATCAATAAAAACTTCCAGTACATCATAATTTGGATATCCGGTTTCTCCCGAAATATAGCCATCAACCAAGGTATCATCTTTTATTTCCACTAAGAAACAAAGTACATTTTCATTATAATTCCAAAGACATTTATATCGTCCTGAAAAATCATCAGAAAGGACAAAGTCACCAAAAGGCATCCATGTTTGGCCTATTTCCTGCCAATCAAGATTTTGCCAGCATTCATCAGTATCAATTCCATCAAATTCAGGAAGATTAATAACATGATGTACAATAACTGTATCATCCTGAGTATCATTGGTTGTATCCATTCGTTTTAGCTCAATACCATGTCCTAAACCCAGATTTACAGAATATTCCATATCTTTTGCATTGTTCCAATGTTCATGAGTTCCCAAACTGGAAATTGGTATTCCATCATTGTCAGGATCATAAACTATTCCATCAGGCCAATTTGCAGAATCTGCACTCTGATGTAAATAATCGTCTGCACCTTCCATCTGTGCGTGAGCTTCACCGGGATGTTTATCTTCTGTATATTCGGTACGTAAAAAATCATAACCAACAGATTCAATGGCAACAGGATCCTGAGAAATAAAAATCGACGAACTCCAGTCATTGTTAAATGGATAAATTTGCCATTTACTAGGTTGTGTTACTTCCATTCCTGCAGACCAGAGTGCATCTACAAGATAAATCAGATTTTTTTCACCTAATAATTTATGACCCATAATATCAACCTGAACACGATATAATCCATAACCTGTTCTGCGGAAACTTCCTATTTCTGGTGATACCAGTCCTCCGTGTAAGTGTTTTGCATTTTCTCGTGTCTGCGAGCCAAAATGATTTTTTGCACTCATAGTTATGCCTGCCAGATCATGACCTTTCAATGTTGGTACATTTATCATGTAATCCATTTCTTCAAAAATAGTGTATAAATAATCATCAAATATTGAATCACCAACTGTTGCATCTGAAGTTGAGCCTTCCCGAAGAATTGCACCACGATCTGAATATTCTATTTTAGTTGTAGTACTCGGAACAACAATCTCTCTTCCATCATCTGTTCTGTCATAATCCAAGTAATGAACATTAGGAAAATCAGACTTCCATAAATCCAACATATGTTTATAAATATGTTTCATTGGATCACCAACATAAATATTTTCTTGTTCTATTCCAACATGATCAACTAAATGGTTTAGCAATGACAATATCAAATGAGGTGAAGTTTCTGAAATACCATAATATCCATTTTCATTTACTGAAAAATCACTTTTGATATTTCCCCAATTAAAATCCATTCCCCAGGTACTGGTAGTGTTAATTTTTATAAATATTTTTTCGCCATCCTGATATCCAATATCACCTTTATCATTGGCAGAATTGTAATATTTAAAAATTTCATTCCATGCAGATACCATATCAATCTTACCAGAAATTTCCATAACAGCTTTATTTAGCATTTCATCTATTACATTTTGATTATTGTTTTTATTTAAAAACCAACCATCATCATCTTCATTTGCTGTTCCATCATCATTATGAAGCATTGTACAATTTTCATTAGTTGCATCTGGATTATGTACCCAGACAACTCTTCCAGGATATATCCCTTTTGCTATACCTATCGGCATATTTGCT
>JAOZSG010000077.1:7745-11555 GCA_029939785.1 Fidelibacterota bacterium
AGGAACCGGTGTTAATCAGAAATATACCGGCAATAACCAATAGACTTAATATTCCGGTAACTATAATTGGATATCGTTTGTTGTTTTTTAATTTTCTTACTGAAAATACAGACAATATTAAACCACTTATGAAAATTACAAATGAGGATGAAATAGGTATTGCTACTTTCATACATGGATATGTCAATCTACTTGGTTTTGGGATTACTCTTAATAAAATCCAGATAGTTGCTAAAATTCCAAGCAATGGAAAAGTAATGACAGTAAACCAGTTTTTTTCAAACTTAACACCTATGATACGGCCAGTTTTAGAACAGGTTCTAAATAATCTTTGTTTTAATGTTGTGAACATTTGTTAATTCTTTCTTTTTTTTATTAAATCAATCGCCAAAAAATAAGAGTTGTAAAAAATACACCTGAATATAATAATACAGCAAAAATTGATATTATACCAGAGATTTTATTTTGGTACTGCTGTTTCCGAATTATCAGAAGTGATAAAATTAAGCCACATAAAGACAATAATATAGCTATTATACTAATGTATGGAAACAGGGTTACTATAATGGTTTTATCTAATACTTCTGATTTAGTAATTATTGACTGTGCTGTTTCAACACCTTTAGGATCAGTAAATACAAAATTCCAATAGGGTATTCTTGAAGTTGTTTTCAAAATTGCTTTGAGTAAATGCATACTTGCTGTTATGGGTAGAATAGTAATTACGAGTTGGGTAAAAGATTTTTTCAAATCTTCCTTTGATATAATTTTTTTTAATATTGCTAAAACTCCATAAAATATAGATGGAATCAGAATAAATAATATGATTGCTTTAACAGTTCCTTTAATATCACCAGAGATATTGAAAGAGTGATTAACAAAATCAGGAATTGTCATTATAATCTTTTTAGTTACTTTCCATTCTGATAAAACTTCATATACAACAAATCCACTAACAATAAAAAAAAATGATATTTCTGCCCAACTTAATTTGATATTTGTAAATAAATCAGTAGCAAATTTTCTGTTTTGAATCGCAATGTTATCTTTTGTGCATGATTTGAAACATTGTCCACATAAAATACAATTTCGATTATCTGTGATTTTTGCAGGGTAAAGATCGGAAGTACACGAACGACCAATAAATTTATAACGATTGGATTTACTAATACAATCTTTTGTTTTACAGACTTCACAAATAGTTGCATCTTTTACACGTAATTTTTTGAATGACAGCATTGAGTAAAATCCAAGTAAATGTCCAATTGGACATACATGTGTACAAAAAGTTCGCTTTTCCCAAATCAATCCTACAACAACAGCAACTCCAAATAAAATTAACATATAAACTGCCATAAGTTGAGGAATACGATGAATTGCAAAAGTATGAATCCCCAGGATTAATATTATGGCATAGAATATTGTAATTATCCAACCTGATTTTAATAATTTTCCAGGCTTCCGTTTCAATCCTATTTTTCCTGCAAATGAAGTAATAAGTTCCATTGGACATACAGTACACCAAAATCTTCCGAATAAAATTGCTGTTATAATTATAAATGGCCACCAATATGACCATACAATCAAATTGGAAAGGTTTGTATTTCTTAAAACTACGGCAAAATTTTTATCATCTGTTGTTACTCCAATTGCTCCATATATTAATAATGCAAAAATAATTAATGTTACAATCTGAAGTATTGTTAAAAAGTATGGATTTCTAAAAATTTTGTTAATCATTGGTTAATCCTTATCTTAATTTTTTATAAATTATTATAAACATTAATTAAACAATATTCAAATATTAAAGCTATAGTGAAAAAATAATGATAGATTATTGGACAACTAAAATGTATTTTTTTAATCTTAATGAGAGCAAAATTGTAAGTTTAGTTGAATTAGTTGAACTGGTTGAATCAGTTAAACTGGTTGAATTAGTTAAATTGGAGTGTTCTGCGAAATGAAGTGAAGTAGAGTAGAGTTGAATTAGTAAATTAGTAACTCAATTGATTGGTAATTGTATGAAAGCAGTAGCGAAATTCCTGATAATATTATTTTTTATTATGATAATTTTTAATACATCTTTTTCACAAATGCAATTTATGGAAAAGTTCATTTCCGATACATTATCTATAAATATGCCGGATGATTCTACGTTAGTTGATTTTATTAATACATACAAAATTACAGACACCCGAAAATATTCCGGGAAAATTCTTGGAATAACACAGACCAATAAATATAAATATTTTCCGGTAGATCAATATATTACATTGAATAACACTGTTGCTGATCTATTGGCTTATAAACTGACTGCTGACTCAATTACACTTCAAAATGAATTAGTAATTGATAATCTTACTTTATGGAATGACTGGAAACCATGGTTTAGTAAATCACGAATATTAAATGGGCATTCTTACATTGCAGATGAAAATGGTGATCCAATAAAAGAGTGGCAATGGGAAATTCGCTTAAAAAAGAAGAGAAAACAAAAGACTGAAGAAAATATTTCAAATATTTTGAGTCTTTGGATAGATGCACAGGCAGAAGTATTAAAACAGCCTGTAATTCCGGAGTTTATTTCTCCTTATAAATATCGTCGGCAACTACTCACCTGGTTTGATTTTATAGCATTATCTGATGGATTTATTATAAATAGTCACCTTACTTTGGATTTTCCCAAAGATCAGTATGATTCATATATTCTGGGTTCCGGTGGAGTTTATTATAGAAAATCATCATACCATGAATCCATTGCAATTGGTGGAAAAGATCAACAATGGTTACATAGATTTTCACCTTCAATTCTTGGACGACTAAATACATCTCTTCGGTTGGGATTCAATAGTTTCAATCGTGACAAATTTACTTTTATTGACTATTGGAATGTATTTATGGTCAATCTTGGATTTACCGCATCTGCTGAATATCATCCAGCCTATTACAAAGGGCTGTTTTGTGGTGTCGGACTTCACCTGAATATAAATGGTTTACCCTATCTACCTGGAAAACTCAACATAATTGAACCTGGATTGCTATTAACAATAGGATTTATATTACCATGAAAAAATTACTAATTTCAATTTTACTTTTATCTATCTCTTTATATGCCGGCAATATATCCGGATTTGTAGTAGATGAAAATAGTGGTGAAACAATAATTGGGGTAAATGTATTATTAGAAGGAACAGATAATGGTGCTGCAACCAATATTGATGGATTTTTTATTATTCGTAATGTTCTTCCGGGAAATCATCAATTGATATTTTCTCATATTTCATATCTAAAAAAGAATAAGAATATTGAAATGTTTAATAAAAACATGCTATTAGAAAATGTTCATCTTAAACCAACATCAATTGAAACTGAAGCTATTGAAGTTACCGGAAGAAGGAGTACGATTATTGAAAAAGACCTGGATATTTCCAGTTTTGAAGTTGATCCTGTAATACTTTTGGAAGTTCCTCAGATGAATAAGGATGTATTTCGATTAATGAAATTTTCACCCAGCGTAAGTATTTCTGATCCTGCGTCTCCTCAATTTCATGTACGTGGAAGTGATCCCGGAGAAAATCTGGTACAACTTGATGGAATGACAATCTACAATCCACAACATTTCATGGCAGGTCAGGCAATTTTTAATCCCTATGCAATAAAAAATATTGAAATGCTGGTTGGTGGTTTTGATGCAGAATATGGTGGAAGGAATGCTTCAATTCTGAATATTACATCAAGAGAAGGACATCAAAGCGAAGTTCATGGTGAATTCCGGCCATCAATTTCTGGTATGTCCGGTGCTATTGAATT
>JAOZSG010000378.1:0-663 GCA_029939785.1 Fidelibacterota bacterium
ACCGTATTGGCAATTTTGAATTGTTGTGGAATTTAAAATAACTTCACCTTCAGTAATTGTTCCCATTTCTTCCATCGGAATATCCAACTGTTTTGAAAATTCTCTCATAGTTTGTGTCATTAAAACTTTTCTATCAACAACAAATAAAGTATTAATTGGATTTTTTCTATAAATTTCTGTAGCAATAAGTGTTTTACCAGCAGAAACTGATTCATCAAGTATTCCTATTTTTTCTCGTAAAGCTACATCAACAGATTCATTCTGATACCACCTGAGTTCAAGTGATTCTTTCCCTTTGGGTAATTCATCTTCAATAGGACAAGGTTTTCTTTGGTCTATAACTGTTATTGGACAAAGTTTTTTTGTAGCTTCAGAATATTGAATAATATATTTTTTCAGTCTAGCAAAAACACCAATCGGATAACTACCATATTTTTTCAGGGATTTTCTTCCATCCCAATCTGCAATACTTGGTCTAGCTCTAATTACATTTGGATTCCTTTTCATTATTGCTAAAGTTTCTTCATCAACAGCTTGGTAAGATAATAATTTATCTACAGTCTCAACAAATTTTCTAGTATGTGGTTCTCCAAATTTTATTTTTCCATTCTTATTAATAATTATTGAAAAAGGTTCTTCAGATTGATTTTCAATTTTTTGTTT
>JAOZSG010000378.1:673-3048 GCA_029939785.1 Fidelibacterota bacterium
ATTGA
The DNA here is from genome assembly GCA_029939785.1 of Fidelibacterota bacterium. Classification (GTDB taxonomy): domain Bacteria; phylum Fidelibacterota; class UBA2242; order UBA2242; family JAFGTP01; genus JAOZSG01. The sequence continues at coordinate 679 of JAOZSG010000378.1, forward strand.
AAATAAAAAGGGATGCAAATTTTTTAAAGCATTTTCTCTGCCTCTATTTGAAGCATTTCATCCAGCGTTAAATAGTAAAAAGCGGCATTTTGGTTTACTGTATTAAGATGCAAGCTATCATTTTTTATCAGGCTTTTATTTTGTTCGATTTGTGACCAAATTTTATATGCCTCCGGATGTTGCGTTTTCAACATGTAGTCAGCCTCCAAATCAACAATTTGATCCAAAGTAATTTTTTGTTCATCAGCTTTCTTACAAGCGTTCTTGTATTTACAAAAAAAGCAAACACCTTTAGAATAATTATCTTTTGCTCTTGTAGAACTTGGAATCCAATCCTTAAATGATTTTTTTGAATTAATTTCTTGAGTAATTTGTTTTAATTCAATATCAAATTTATTAATATCTTCTAAAGTAGGAAAATATTCAACTATCAAATCTTTCTTTAAATAAATTAAATAACACTTTCTTGGAAGTTTTCCTGTTTTTTTATAACTAAGATATGAATAATTAATAAGTTGTTTTTTTTGAGTGTATTCTCCATTTTCCATTGGAGGAGTTGTGTTTGTCTTCCAATCATACACAAGTTCATCAGAATAAAGATTTTTATTTTTATTAATAATTTTTAATTCTTCTTCTGTATTATCTTTCTCTGAAGCATTACCAATAACATCAACATATCCAATAAATGGAAATCCATAAATATCATTTAAATAATATTTATACTCCATAGTCTTAACATTAATATTTTTAGATAATCCAACCTTAACACAATCCCAATAAACTTCTTTAGGTAATAATCTAAAGAATGGGTCTTTATTGGTAGTATCTAATTTATAACTACTCCATAACTCATTAAAAATTATTCTAAGTTCTCCTATTGAAATTTTATTATCTTTATAATCCTGATAATGTTTTTCAAACATTTTGTGAGGAACATCCCCAGCATTCCCATAGGCTGTTATTGATTTTTCTGGAGATAATTTTACAACTTTATAAAAATATGTTTGTCTTTGACATTCCTTAAATGTAGAAAGAGTAGAATAACTTAATGTAAAATTATACGCCATTTTTGTCATAATACTTCCTAACATTTTCTGCTGTTTTACTTTCTCCATATCTTGCACTAACTGAAATATTAATATTATTTAATATCCTTTCTTTTAAATGTGGATTATCTTCAATATATTTTTTAATTTGAATTGTTCTAATAAGAATATCTTTTACCTCACTACTAGTATGACCTTTATTTCTCAACCTAAGTATTCTTACAGTTAAACTTTCTCCTAGCAATCTTCTCCAAGATATTCTTGGAATTTTACTCTTATCAATTTGCTCATTGACTACATCCCAATCATTCATTTTTTCACCCTAAAAATATCATCAACATTAATAATACTTCCAACTTTAATTCCTAATCTATCTCTAAGTAAATCATCAACTATGATAACTAACTTTCCGTTTACTTCTGCTATTTTTCTTTCCATGTTAAAAAGTGATTGGGTTTAGACGATGAAAAAAGAGGTTATCTTTTTATTCAATTACGTTTTACGTCGCCACCCAATCATGTAATTGACTATAATAAAAAATTAAATAATTGTTTAGTTGATTTATTCAATAGGAACAAATTTTTGAATATCTAGTGAGGTGATTGTTCTACCTTGCCAAACATTTGTAGACTTCTTCACAAACACTTTCTTCCCAACTAATGCTTTCAAAAATCCAGCATTGGATTGGTTAGGTGCATACTCAGAAGCATACGTTTTCAAAAACTTATTTCTAATCTTTGCAACTTTTGAAGTCATGCTATCTTCCAACTTATCATCTGGACAAGCTTTTGGAATACTAGGTATCAAATCTTCTCCGTAGAAGACTGATGGGTAATATTCTAATAGTTTCAAATCATTAACTTTCTCAGCAAACTTCAAAACTAATTTTTTCTTGTAAAACTTTCGTTTTCCATCTTGAGATGTTATTAAAGCATCTGAAGGAAATGGTTTTGTAATTGTAGCATCTTCAATAGTTAAAGTCATACCTTCAGTAGGAAATATCATATTAGGCATTAGCTTAACGTGTTCGCTTACTAATTCGTCAGATAATTCTCCAACTTCAAAAGGCTTTTCTTGGTCTTCTATAATTTCTGGTGCATCAACAGGCGTTTCTGTTAGTGTAGATTCTTCAACTGATGATTCAGTAACTACAGCGTCGGTAACAGTTTCTTCTTCAAAAGGGTTAGATTCAGTATTTTCCATTTTTATTTTTTCTCCATTTTAGTTAATTGTGGGTAAACCACTCGCAATTGTTCATACGAACTTTTTGTAAATAAAAAAAGTAGAGTTCTTTTATAAAAACATATGTAGGCTAAAATATAGT
>JAOZSG010000078.1:0-4090 GCA_029939785.1 Fidelibacterota bacterium
TTGCCAATTCCTGCTTCTTTTGCAATAGTAGAGATGGTGCCTTTTTCTAAACCATGTTTAGAAAAAGTATTAATTGCCGCCTCTATTATTTTTATTTTTTTCTCTTCACTTTTAGGTCTTGGTGTCATTTTTTTATCTCCATTTTTATCAATGACTGACTGGTCGGTCGGTTATATATTAAAATAATTTTTGGGAGATGTCAAGATTTATTATTAATTATTTGACATTTAAAAAATAACAAGTATAATTTATGATGAATTTAATAAGGAAGATAAAATGCCTCAACTGTTTCTATATATTGATAAAAGAACATAACAACAACTTGAAATTGGAGCAAAAATCGAACATTTGTCAATATCAATGATTCTGTAAGAGACGAATTATGAAATATGAAAAAAATAAAAAGGATATATAAAATGTCAATAGAAACAAAAGAAAAATTCAACATCATGGGAATGGGAATATTTCCATTCGGAATTTTTGCCACTTTAGTATTAATTGCTACGTTTGTGGGAGTACTTCCAGGAGGGATGATTGGAGCAATTCCTCTAATGATCATACTTGGAGCTATATTAGATAAAATAGGCAATAACACTCCAATAATAAAAGATTTTTTTGGAGGAGGTCCAATTGTTGTTATTTTTGGATCAGCGGCTTTATTTACGGCTTATAATCTTTCAGCATCTGGAGCAGGTGTAGAACCAGAAACCTTTGCTCTCTTTCCTGAATATTCAAGTAAAATTATTGTTCAGTTTATGAAAGGAGGAGCATTTCTTAAATTTTATATAGCCATTTTAATTACTGGTAGCATTTTAGGAATGAACAGAAATTTATTGATTAAAGCGGCTGTAAGATATCTTCCTGCAATCTTAGGTGGAGTAATTTGTGCATTAGCTCTTGTTGGCATCACTGGTTTTCTAATTGGTTATGGTGCGAAAGAAGCAATTCTTTATATTGGAGTTCCTATAATGGGAGGAGGAATGGGAGCAGGAGCTGTTCCTTTGTCTGAAATATTTGCAGAGAATTTTTCTGTTGATCCCAAAGAAATGATGTCAAAGATGGTTCCTGCTTTAGCACTGGGTAATGCGATGGCTATTGTGGTGGGTAGTTTGCTTAATAAAATCGGAAAAATAAAACCTTCTATAACTGGAGAAGGTAAATTAATGAAAATAAATGAAAGTGAATTTTCTGGTAAAGAAATTGAGAAAACAATGAAGGATGAGACTAAAGTCGATTATCATTTAATTGGAATAGGTGTTTTTATTGCATCTACATTTTTTGTTTTTGGAAATTTACTTCATAAAGTGATACCGGGAATTCACACGTATGCTTTAATGATTATTAGTGTTGCTGTTATTAAAGCTTTAGGTTTAATGCCTAAAAAGTATGAAAATGGAGCATTTCAAGCATTTCAGTTAATCATGATAACAATGACACCTGCACTGCTTGTAGGAATTGGTGTTGCATATACTGATTTGATGCAAGTTGTAGATGCATTATCATTAAATTATATACTTTTAGTTTCAATGACTGTTATAGGTTCCGTTATAGGCTCAGGTTTTGTTGGTAAGATTGTAGGATTTTATCCTATAGAATCTTCTATCACAGCTGGATTATGTATGGCTAATATGGGTGGAACAGGTGATGTTGCTGTATTATCAGCCTCTAAGAGAATGCAGTTAATGCCATTTGCACAAATATCTTCTCGTTTGGGTGGAGCATTTATTCTTATATTAGCTACAATGTTATTAAAAATATAGACTTTATAAACAGAATTATAAATATGAAATCAAATCAACAAGAAAGTAAATTTTCCGCAAATTACTTCCAATTAAAAAAATTAAATTTTAATTTTGGTTTTCTTACGCGAAAATCTTGTAATTTTATGTTATATTTTAATTTATCAAGTTTGCTGATAAAATTATCAAAATAACTTTACATATCGGGCAATAATAGTTTTCGTACCTGCACTTCTAAAATTAATAGTCAGTTTGGAATTTGGTCCATGTCCAAGTACTCTCATAATTTTTCCAGTTCCAAAAATTTTATGTGAGACCATCATTCCGGGTTTTGGATCTTTTGTTTTTGATACGGCTGAAGAAGTTGCAGTTGTGGATGATGTTGATGAACGTTTAGCAGGAGCTTTATATGGTGTACTTTCTCCACTTTTCAAATTAGTTGAAGACGAAAACTCGGAAGTTTGATTAGTCACGAGTTCTGAGGGTAATTCTGCCAGAAATTGAGATTCAAATGAAGATTTTGTCTGACCAAAAACATTTCTTTCGTGTGCGAAAGCAATATATAGCTTTTTCTCTGCTCTGGTAATGCCTACATAGAATAATCGTCTTTCTTCATTCAATGCTTTTTCATCTATATCATCGTTTCCAAGTGGCAGAAGTCCGGTATTCAGTCCGGGAATAAGAACGACAGGAAACTCAAGACCTTTTGCACTATGTAATGTCATTAATGATACAGAATTTTTTTTATCTTTCCAGGAATCAATATCAGTCATAAGAGCAACTTCTTCCAAATAATCCTGTAGTCTTGGTTGCTCAACAGTACTACAATAATCAGTAATTGCATTTAATAACTCATCGATATTTGCTCTTCTTTGTTTTGATTCTTCATCATCACTACCTTTCAGATATTTGAAATATCCGAGTCCGTCAATCAACATTCTTACCCATTCTTCCAGGTTGATTGTAGAAAGCAAAGATGAATACTGAACGATTATTTCATGAAATTTAGTGAGAACATTATTTGCTCTCGAAGTTAGAGTAATTTCATTAAGTCTGGATAATGAATCAAAAAGCGATATCCCATTTTCATCCGCATGAGATTCAATAATATCTAATGTTTTATTACCAATTCCACGAGGAGGAGTATTTATTATCCTTTTTAAACTTATATCGTCTTTCATATTGGCAAAAAAACTAAGATACGCAATAATGTCTTTTACTTCTTTTCTCTCATAAAACCGAACACCACCAACAATTACATTTGGGATTTTGTTTCTATTCAAAACCTGTTCAAGTACACGACTCTGTGCATTGGTTCTATATAAAATTGCAAAATCTTTGAAATTACGTTTGGCAGATCTGATTTCCTGCTGAATTGCAGCGGATATCTTATATGCTTCATCATATTCGTCCCTACCTTCAAGAATTTGAATCAAATCACCGGTTTCATTGTCAGACCATAATTTTTTTTCAGCCCTTATATTATTGTTTTTTACGACTGAATAAGCAGCTGTAATAATATTTTTTGTAGATCTGTAATTTTGTTCCAGTTTAAATACTTTACTGTTCGGATAAGTTTTTTCAAAGTCCAGTATATTACTGACATCAGCTCCACGCCAACTATAAATACTCTGATCATCATCTCCTACAACACATACATTTTTATGCTTTTTACTTAGTAAATCAATAAATAAAAACTGTGATTTATTTGTATCTTGATATTCATCTACTAAAATATATTTATAAAAATTTTGGTATTTCTGAAGTACTTCAGGATGTTTTTTAAATAATTTAATTGGCAAACTCAGAAGGTCATCGAAATCAAGTGCATCGCATTTTGCTAAATGTTTCATGTATAATGGATAAATTATTGAAGTTAATTCTTCTAAAGGAATATAAGTCTTGGCATCAAATTCATGTGGCATAATCATATCTGATTTTAATTTTGATATTTTATTTAATATTGCTTTTGGTTTTAAACTTCCAAGATTGATATTTTTTGTTTTTATAATAGTATTGATTAATGAAAGTTGATCTTTTGTATCATATATTGTGAAGTTTTTTGAATATCCAATATTGTGGATTTCCTGCCTTAAGATTCGAGCACAAATTGAATGAAAAGTACCGACATTTATACTCTTTGCACCTGAACCAATAAAATCTTCAACACGGGATTTTAATTCTTTTGCGGCTTTATAAATTAAATCGGTATTTGGCAGAATTGCTTTTTCCAAAATACGGTTAAAACCAACCGGTGTAAATGGCGAGCCAACCCTTTTTATTGGAGCATCTAAATATTCAAATGCTTTCTCTGTAATTATAGCACTCAATTCACCGCCAAAACCGCCATA
>JAOZSG010000078.1:4100-11519 GCA_029939785.1 Fidelibacterota bacterium
GGATTTTAATTCTTTTGCGGCTTTATTCGTAAATGTTACAGCGAGAATATTGTGCGGTCTTGTAATATTTTTATTTATTAAGTATGCAATTTTATAAGTTAATACACGGGTTTTTCCACTTCCTGCTCCTGCGAATATTAATGATGGCCCATCTATATATTCTACAGCACGACGCTGCTCAGGATTAAGTTTTGATAAAAAAGTCAACAGTTCTCCTAATTATTTTGTTTTTTATTATTTCTTCTAACTTTTTGGAATTTTGATTTTGCAATCAGAAAAGATCTATAAGTTCTTGTAAAAGTATGTGACCCATCACCATTTGCAACCATATATATATAATTTGTTTTTTCGGGATAAATTGCTGCTATAATAGATTTTATTCCCGGATTATTGATAGGACCAGGAGGTAATCCTCTGTACATATATGTATTATATGGAGATTCATTTTTGAGATCAATATTTAGTAATCTGCGTGGTCCATCCGGTATTATATATTGTATTGTTGGGTCTGATTCTAGTTTCATATTTTTTTTCAATCTGTTATGATATAAAGAAGATACAATCTTTCTTTCTGAATCTATCATACATTCTCCCTCGATAATAGACGCTAAAGTTAATATTTCATGGAGATTTCTCCCAGAAGAACTAATTTTTTTTCTTAACGAATCATCTAAATGACTGAAAAAATTAGAGTTCATTTTCCTGATTACTCGCTCACTTGACTCATTTCTATAAAAATAGTAAGTATCAGGAAAAAGATAACCTTCAAAACTTGAGGAATTGACACCTAAATCTTTTAACAATGCTTTGTCTTTACTTGTTTTAATAAAATCTTCTGTCGTTATACTTGTAAACTTTGCTAAAATATTTGCAATGTTTTTTAGGTTTGAACCCTCTGGGATTGTTATTTTAATTATTCTGTTTTGCCCTTTAGCCAGTAAATTGATTAACTGATTCATTGTTCTTATATCTTGAAAATTATAATATCCGGCTCTTAGTGAAGTCTGTTTGTTTTTCAATTTTGTCACAAATTTAAAATGTTTTTTATTTTGGATCAGCCCACGTGCATAAAGTGAATCCGATATTTGCGATAAAGTTGAACCTTTTTCGATTAGCAATTCGAAATTATTATTCCCTATTCCTGTCCCAAAAATAATATTAATTATAATTGTAATTGCTATTGAAATTGATAAGATACTAATTAATATTAAATGCATAGTAGAAAACGAATCGGAATTTAATTTTAACGTACTAATTAATTGTTTAAAGTTATGTTTCATAAAGTTTTGCTTAAATTTTAAATGGAATTGGAATAAAGGTTAAAATAAATATCAACAATGCAGCCATACCTATAATTTTATGTTTTAAAGATAAAATTACATGAGCATCATAAATTGGTGGATGTTTGACTTTAACAAGAAAAAAAACAAGTGCTGCCCAAACAAACCAATTATATGAATCAACACCCCAAAACATTGGAATTGCACCCAATAATACAATAAGAATTAAAGTTATATAGCCAATTTTCTTGTGAAAATTACCAAAGAATCCATAGATGATATGTCCACCATCCAATTGACCAATTGGCAACAGATTGAGCATTGTTACCAATAATCCTATCCATGCAGCAAAACCAACTGAACTAATCATCAAAGTTTCATTTGCAAGAATATCAGGATACATCAATTTTGTAAACAATGCTGTCAATAATGAATCTCCCAATGTAAATCCTTCAGAATTATCAAGAGGAACAATTCGGGATAATTTTAAACCTATTATCAGCGAAGGAACTGCAATAATAAATCCGGCAATTGGTCCGGCTGCACCAATCTCTATTAATGCAGTCTTTTTTCTTATTGGTGATCGCATTTTTATTACAGCACCAAAAGTACCAATCATGCTAGGAGCAGGTATGAAATACGGAAGAGAAACATCTACTTTATGTTTTTTTGCGAAATAGTAATGACCAAACTCATGACATCCAAGAATTAATAAAATCGTAAATGAAAATGGAAAACCTTGTAAGATATCTAATGGATTGGAAAAAGGATTTGCACCTTCCATGAGACTGCCGGCTAACAAAGTAGTAATTATAGTTATTAAAAATAAAATTATATTAAGAGGAGGTATTTTGTATTGTTTAGCCATGTTTACAATAAAAGTATCAGGTTGATTGATTCCAGGTTTTCTCTTGATAGATTTGATCAGACCTCCGGAATATTTCTTTATCTCTTTAGGTAAATACTCCTGTTTTATTGAACCCGCAATAATTAATTTGTGCTTTTCTTCTGTTACCTCGTTAATCAGGATAAAATTATTGAGGTAAAATATTATATTGTTTGTTCTTTTTTCCATATTATTTTTGTTTAAATTTGACCTGAAAATTACATTTATTTTTATCATAAATCAATTTTAATTATACCCTATTTTCAATTATAATTAATTATTGATAAACATTGAAAAATGTGACATTAAATTATAAAAGGAAAACAAAAAAAATATGAGTACGATAAATAAATATTGGAACAGAGAAGCAGGGTTTAAAGATTTGCTGACTATCGCTATTCCACTAATTATCAGTACTGCCGCCTGGTCGATTCAGCATTTTGTAGATAGAATGTTTCTAGCCTGGTATTCCACTGATGCCATAGCTGCTGCTATGCCTGCGGCAATGTTCAATTTTACAATAATGTGTTTGTTTTTAGGCACTGCAGGATATGTAAATACTTTCGTTGCACAATACTTTGGAGCAGGTGAAAATGGAAAAATTGGTGCCGTAATCTGGCAAGGTATGTACATTGCAATAATCAGTGGGATTGTACTTGTTTTATTTTACCCTTTTGCTGAACAAATATTTAGAGTAATTGGTCATAAGCCAGAAGTACAACATCAGGAAGTTATATATTTTCGAATTTTATGCTTTGGTGCTTTTCCAGTTGTGGGTAGTTCGGTTTTGTCATGTTTTTATTCAGGAAGAGGCAAAACCTGGTTTCTTATGTACGTTACTTTAATCTCTACATTAATAAATATTGTTTTGGATTATCTCCTTATATTTGGAAATTTTGGATTTGCTGAAATGGGTATAAGAGGAGCTGGAATTGCTACTTTGATCGCAGGTACAGTTCCGTTTGTAATATATTTCTTTTCAATAAGATTTAAAAAATATAGAACTGAATATAATATCCTTCGGGATTGGAAATTCGATCTAAAACTTTTTTCCAGGATTATTTATTTCGGCTTTCCTAATGGAATTCAATTTTTTCTGGATATTGCTGGATTCAGTATTTTTATTTTCCTTATTGGCCGTTTAGGCACAGTAGAACTTGCAGCATCAAATATTGCTCTGAATATAAACAATTTAGTATTTATGCCAATGATTGGAATCGGATTATCTATCTCTATTATGGTTGGTCAATATCTGGGAGCAAATAAGGAGGAACTTGCAGAACGGATTACATATTCAGGACTGTTTCTCTCCCTTTTTTATATATTACCTTATATTATTTCATTTTTAACATTTCCTGATTTTTTTGTGAACATTTTTGGAACTCATGGAAATTCAGAAAATTTTGAAGAAGTACGTGAAATCTCGATAATTTTGTTAAAATTTATAGCTTTTTATTCTTTTTTTGATATTCTAAATCTAATTTTCGCAGGAACATTAAAAGGTGCAGGAGATACACGATTTGTAATGTATTTGATTTTTTCCGTTTCATTATTAGTCCTGGTAATTCCATCATTTATTGTTTTGCTTGTTTTAAAAAAAGGAATATTTGCAGGATGGTTTCTTGTAGCTGCTTATATATTAATTCTTGGATTGGGTTTCTTTATTAGATTTAAAGGTGGCAAGTGGAAAAAAATACGTGTTATTCCTATTAAAACACCTTCACTTCCTTCGAATTATGCAGACACTCCTACTTTGGATATTTGATGCTGTGATATGGAAATTTTGTATATTATTTATTTTACTTTTAACATTTTCCTATATTCTTCATGATTTCCAAGCCAAATCCAGATAAAATTATTACTATCCTTCATTGCCAGGGCTCTATAAGAAAGCCCTATTCTGACAGAATACAATTTACCAACTTTTTTAAATTGTAATGATGGGTGTGAAGAATTTTCTTTCAATAATTCAAAAGCCTTATCAGATAGATGTTGAACTTTAGGATTAAGATTAGAATATAAGGACCAAAACCTTTTTGTTGCTTTATGTTTCATAAATTTTTTAATTTCGCTGAGTTCTTCTCTGATAATGCTTCATGTATTAGAAAATCTAACTTTCCTGACTCTGAATCTTTTGTGATCTCATCATCCCATTGTTTTAAATCTCTGGAATAAAACCACTTCCTTAGATCAGAATAATCTTTTTCAGGTAATGTTAAAATTTCTTTTTCAATTTCCTTTAATGCCAACATTCTATATTCTCCTATATTTTTATTTAGTTGTAATTATTATAAATATATCAAAATCCATGGTAATTTCAAGTGATTTTTAATAGATATTATATCAATTTTTTTAGATGTTTTTTTTATTAGTTCCCAAAGCCCTCAGGCTGTGTAAAAATATGATAAAGCTGTCACTTCGTAGTCTCACTCGACGGGATCAGTGTGACAGAGTTGTGGAAAAACGACATTCTCACACAGGCTACCCTTTTTGGGGAATGTTTTTTGACTGGGATGATTCTTCGAACAAGTATTTATAGATGAATTTACGTCCTGATCCAATGTTTTTGATTTACGATTGATGATTAACGATTTAGGATTTTTGATGGAATGGGTTGTCTCATAGCCAAACATCTTTAAATCAACAATCCTTGTTCGTAAATCAGTTTTCAATTACCAATTACCAAATATATTTTAAATATCCAATATTCAATACGGAACTTCCAACGATGAAGTAGAATCAATGAAAACTTCGAAGATTATTTTGAGAAAGTGTGTGAAAAAACATAGAATTTTATACCAATTTCTGAAGAAATCTTCGAAAGGTTACATTACTATCAAGTAAAGTATCAAATAAATAATAATTTTTCTTGACATTATGAACTATGGTTCATTAAGTTTATTATGAACTATGGTTCAATATAAAGGAATAAATAATGTCAAGACCCAAAAAAGAACGCAGAGTTAAAGAACCTCCCAAAATACAGGGAATGAAACCTATCGGAGTTCCCGGAAAACTTCTTGACAAAGTAATATTATCAATTGATGAATATGAAGCATTGCGACTTGCTGATTATGAAGGAATGGCACATCAAAATGCAGCAGACAGAATGGAAGTTTCCAGACCTACCTTTACAAGATTAATTGAAAAAGCCCGTAAAAAAATGGCTGAATCAATTATTGAGGTCAAGGATCTTATTATCGAAGGTGGAACTTATTCTTTTAAACAGATTTTAGTCAGATGTATTAATTGTGGGATAGTCTCAATGTTTAAGCCGGAATCAAAAATAAACAATTGTCCTGAATGTGAATCTGATAATATTATTCATCTTAATAATTGGTTTCATAAGCAAGGGTGTCTTAATGGTCGAGGACGAAATGGAAAAGGTAAAGGACATGGTAACTGGTAATTATCAAAATAAATGTCAGCAATGTGGAAAGTGTTGTTATTTTAATATTCCGATAACTCTTTTTGATATTCATAAAATTGCACAAATCAGGTTAATTGATGATACAGAACTATTAAGAAAAAATATTTAGACGATTAGTCATTTTTAATAATTATAAAAAAAAGGAGGCTATTATGCCAAGAGGTGACAGAACAGGACCAGATGGAAAAGGACCAAAAACAGGTCGTGGATTAGGAAAATCCATAGGCAATGAAAGCGGTCAGAATCAAGGTCAAGGGCGTGGAACTGGCGCAGGTAAAGGGAGTGGAGATCGTAATGGTCCCAAAGATGGACGTGGCCAAGGTCAGGGACGCAGGAAGTAATTTTAATCAGGGAAGTTTGGTATTTCTTGTTTGTTAATGAATATTCAAATTTTCTAATAACAAAAGGAGGCAATTATGCCAAGAGGTGATAGAACAGGCCCCGAAGGAATGGGCTCAATGACTGGAAGAGGACTGGGATATTGTGCAGGATATGATAGCCCGGGATATACAAAAGGTGTTCCGCGCGGAGGTGCCGGAGCAGGTTTTGGTGGCGGACGTGGATTCGGCCGAGGTTTTGGAAGAGGTTTTCGTAGAGGATATGGAGTTCAGGAGGTATTACCAGATCAATATCATACTGCATTACCGCAATTAACAAAAGAGCAGGAATTAAATGCACTTAAACAAGATATGAAAGATCTGGAAAATCGGATTAAGGGATTGGAAGCCGGAAAATAAAAGAGAGAAAAGATAATAAGAAATGCGAATTCTATATTACTTCTCTCTCTTAATGCTCCTTGAAAGCATGGCGTAAATTAAACTAAAAAAAGGAGAAAAACAAAATGGCTCATAAAATAAGTGATGAGTGTATTAATTGTGGTGCTTGTGTATCAGAATGTCCGGTTGAAGCAATTAGTGCAGGCAATGATCAGTATGTTATTGATGCAGATGCATGTACTGATTGTGGTGCTTGCGTTGATGTTTGTCCGGTTGAAGCAATTAGTTCTGAGTAAGTTGATTTTCCAGCCGATTATTCTTCCCTTAATCGGCTGGAATTTTTAAAAAATTATGCCATAAGTTTAGTGAAAAATTTAACAACATAAGGAAAAAGAAATGAAATTAGCAATATCAACAGATAATAATATGGTAGCCCAGCATTTTGGAAGATGCATGCAATATACAATTGTGGAAATAGAAAACTCAGAAATCAAAGAAAAAAAAATATTGGATAATCCGGGGCATGCACCAGGAGCAATACCTAAATTTCTAAGAGAACATGGTTGTGATTTAATAATCGCCGGTGGAATGGGAAGAAGAGCACAGGACTTTTTTGTACAATTCGAAATGGATTGGATAATTGGTGTACAGGGAAAAGTAGATGATGTTATTGAGGCTTATCTCAATGATACACTTGAAGCAGGTGAAAGCAGCTGTGAACATGGTGAAGGAAAAGGTGACGGTACTCACGGTCATGGTAATTGTGGACATTAAATAATTGATATAACCTTGCAGGCTTTATTCTTCTGCAAGGTTTGCTTAAATTTATTAAATAAAGTGAAAATTTATGTATGCATACGGTCCTGTACCATCCAGAAGATTAGGAAAATCAATAGGTGTTAGCCCAATACCGGCAAAAACCTGTTCATATTCCTGTGTATATTGCCAACTAGGGAAAACCAATCATCTACAAGTAGAAAGAGAAAGTTTTTATCCTAAAGAAGATATCTTTGCAGATATTAACAAAATTATAAAAAATAGCAATGCTGATTATATTACTTTTGATAAAATTATACAGGGGATTATTGATTTTCGTAAAGAATTTAC
>JAOZSG010000079.1 GCA_029939785.1 Fidelibacterota bacterium
ACAAACAGGTTTAGTATATGGTATTGATGAATATAACTGGGCATGGGACAGTGAAGAATCCCGTGAAAAATTCGATAAGCAACGACTAAATGCAGGTATTGCGAAACGAAATGCATCATTTATGATTGGTGCGTTAATTGTTAATCGTGTTTTAAGTATTATTGATATCATATCCTTAACAAAAGGACAGGTTGAAAACGTCGGTTCTGATTTTGACACAGTATTTATTCCAGGTCGAGAAGTATCAACTCTTTCAATCAATTATACTTTTTAATTTGGAAAAATATTCTTATGGTTTCAATTGATCCAAGGGCAAAAATATTATGGGCAATTGGATGTATATTAATTATTTTTAGTTATAATATTTTATTTGCTCAAATATTAATATCCGCCGCAATTTTTCTCTGTATAAAAATTTCCGATATTTCATTTAAATCAATTTACGAAAATATCAAATATATTATATTTTTTTTACCCATAACTTTAATAATTCATTTTTTATTTACAACAGGATATTTAGTAAATATTTTTAAGCATGGGAATTTTATTCCATCTATAAATAGTTTCATAATTCCCCTGACCTTTACACTTCGACTTGCTAATTTCATGTTTTTAATGTCATGGGTAGTAAAATGGGTAAATTCTAATGGTATTTTGGATAGCATTTATCTTTTATTGAGACCTCTTAGGAAGTTGAAATTACCTGTAGATGATTTGTTTCAAATAATTTTCATAGCAATTAGATTTTTTCCAATATTACAGGAAGAATACAAACGATTAGATATGAATTGGAAAAATTATTCAAATACTGGTGCACTTTCTATCAAAAAAAAAGTCATAAATCTTCAGGATATATTAATTCCTCTGATGATTTTCAGTTTCAGGAGATCTGAGACATTAGCAACAGCAATGATGATTCGTGGTTATGGGAAGCAACAACGCACATATTACACTCATCTCAAATTACAATCAAAAGACATTATGTTTATTTTATTTAGTTTATGTTTTTTTTTATTAATTATTATAACACTTTAACAATATGAAACGATTTAAGTTAATTATAGAATACGACGGAACAAATTATAGTGGTTGGCAAAAACAAGATAATGTTTCTACTGTTCAGGGTACCATTGAACAGGCTCTGACGGAATTAAATAAAGGTAAACGAATAGCAATAATGGGATCTGGTCGAACAGATACAGGTGTGCATGCTTTATCCCAGGTTGCTCATTTTGATATAGACACAGAAATTCCGGCAAGAAATATCAGATTAGCATTAAACTCAAAAACTCCATGTGATATTAATATTACAGATTGTATTGAAATTGATTCAGATTTTCATTCAAGATATGATGCAATTCAGAGAGAATATTTATATAAAATAAATACAAAATATTCAGTAATGAATAGGAATTATACATGGTATATAAAATGGAATTATGATTTCGATTTACTCCAAAAATGTGCAAAAATGTTGATTGGTACACATGATTTTGAAGCCTTTTGCTTAACATCAGATCAGGCAAAATCAAAAGTCTGTATAATTTATAAATCTGCATGGAAAATAGATGGAAATATATTAAATTATTCGATAGTTGGAAATCGATTCCTCCACAGTATGGTTCGAATGTTGGTTGGCACTATGATATATGTTGGTACTGGAAAATACAGTTTAGAGGAATTTAAAAACATTCTGAATAAGGATAAAAATAGAAAACATTGTTTCACTGCCCCTGCGAGAGGACTTTTTCTATATAATGTTAATTACAAATAATCATAGATATTAAATGGGATAAGAAAAACAGATGAATAAATATTTATTATATATCACAATTTTATTAGCACTATGCTTTTCAATAAGTTACAGTCAATCACAGAATAATATAGCCAACTCCCGTCAAAATGCAATCACAAATGCAATTTCAAAAGTTTCACCTGCAGTTGCAGGAATTAATGTAACAGAATTAAAGGAAATAAATACAAATCGTTATATGAATGATTCCTTTTTCAGTTTACTTTTTCCGGATATGATTCAAAGAAAAAAAGTCACAAGTCTTGGTTCCGGAGTTGTTATTAGCCCTGACGGATATATAGTAACAAACGCTCATGTAGTGCAAAATGCTCAGGAAATTATTGTTACTTTAATGAAAGGTATTGAATATAAAGCTCAATTAGTTGGCATAGATAAAATGGCAGATATTGCACTCCTGAAAATTAAAAGCGAAAACGATCTTATTTTTGCAAAACTTGGACAATCTGATGATATAATTATTGGAGAATGGAGCATTGCTCTTGGTAATCCATTTGGACTATTTGATATTAGTTTCAAACCGACAGCAACAGTAGGTGTAATATCCGGAACTGATCTTGATTTTGGATTACAGCGAAGTGGAAAAGTATATCAGGATATGATTCAAACTGATGCTGCTATTAATACAGGGAATAGCGGTGGTCCTTTAGTAAATTCCAATGGAGAAGTAATTGGAATAAATACTTTTATTTTCACAGGCGGTCAATATGATAAAGGTTCAGTTGGAGTTGGTTTTGCTATTCCAATAAACAGAATAAAAGAGATAGTTCTGGAATTAAAAAAATATGGTAAAGTAAACAGATCCTTTAAAACAGGTCTTGCAGTACAAAATATTGATCCGGCAATAGCGAGATATTTAAAGCTTCCTACCGATCATGGAGTTATTGTAACAGAAGTAAAAGAGAATAGTACCGGAGCGAAATCAGGAATCAAAGTTGGCGATGTACTATTGAACATAAATGGAAGAAAAATAAAAAGAGATAGTGATATTATTGAATTAATACAGGAAAATTTTTATAAATCAGGTGATTCTATAAAATTTACTGTTTTACGTGGACAAGACGAATTTATTATTGATTTGGAGTTGGAATAAAAATGGTTGAAAGATATACATTGCCTGAAATGGGCAAAATTTGGTCAGAACAAAATAAGTTTGAAACATGGTGGCAGGTTGAATTGGAAGTATGTCGGGTTCAATATGAACGTGGAGTAATTCCCGCAGAAGATTTTTCAAATATTGAAACAAAAGCGTCTTTCAAAGTTGAACGTATTTTGGATATTGAAGAAGAAGTAAAACATGATGTAATAGCTTTTTTGACAAATATCGCTGAAAACGTAGGTGAATCTTCAAGATATATTCACAAAGGAATGACCTCTTCAGATTTACTCGACACTGCACTTGCCATTCAAATGACTCAGTCTGGTGAATTATTAAGAAAAAGAATTGTAAAATTAATAGATGTATTGGAAAAAAGAGCAGAGGAATTCAAACACACACTCATGATTGGTAGGACTCATGGAATTCATGCAGAACCTATTACATTTGGTTTAAAATTTCTTATCTGGAAAAAAGAGATGGAGCGAAATCTCAGAAGATTTGATCTTGCTGTGGAAGATATAAAAGTTGGTCAAATTTCCGGAGCAGTTGGAACATATCAACATCTTGATCCGATTGTGGAGGAAATGACATGTAAAAATCTTGGGTTGGAAGCAGCACCAATAAGTAATCAGGTTATTCAGAGAGATCGACATGCTGCTTTTATATCATGCATGGCAATTATTGGTACTACTCTTGACAAAATTGCTACAGAGGTCAGACATTTACAGAGAACAGAAGTTTTAGAAGCAGAAGAGTTTTTTTCAAAAGGTCAAAAGGGATCTTCCGCAATGCCACATAAGAGAAATCCCATATTGACCGAAAGAATTTGCGGAATGGCAAGATTATTAAGAGGATACGCTATTACAGCAATGGAAAATGTGGCACTTTGGCATGAAAGAGATATTTCTCATTCATCTGCCGAAAGAGTGATATTACCAGATGGATGCATTACTCTTGATTTCCTACTTGCACAAACCACAAAAGTTATAGAAAATCTGGTTGCTTATCCTGAAAATATGATGAAAAATCTTAACCAAACTAAAGGCTTAATATTTTCTCAGGAAGTATTATTAGCACTTGTACAAAAAGGACTTTTACGAGAAACAGCATATAAACTGGTACAGGAAAATGCAATGCAAGTTTGGGAAAAAGACATGGACTTCAAACAACTTTTGTTAGAAGACAAGAAAATCAGAGAATATTTGAATGAAAAAGAAATAGTTAAATTATTTGATCTTGATAAAATTTTAAAACGTGTTGACATTATTTATAAAAAAACAGCATAAATGAGGACAAAATGAAAAGATTAGAAAAACTTTATGAAGGCAAAGCAAAAGTAATTTTTAAAACAGACAATCCTGATTTAGTCATTCAGTATTTTAAAGATGATGCAACAGCATTTGATGGAGTAAAAAAAGATACTGTAAATGGAAAAGGAGTTGCAAACAATAGTATTAGTTCAAAACTATTTGAATTAATGAAAAAAAACGGAATTGAAACACATTACGAAGAAAAATTATCAGACAATGAAATGCTTGTAAAAAGAGTAGAAATTATTCAAACTGAAACTATTGTCAGAAATATCTCAGCAGGAAGTTTTTGCAGAAGATATGGATTTGATGAAGGGGTGGAATTTGAAGCACCAACTGTAGAGTTTTCCTATAAAAGCGATGAGTATCATGATCCTCTAATGTGCGATGACCATATTCGTGTAATGGGTCTTGCTACCGAAGACGAAATATTCCAAATGCGTACAATGGCTCTAAAAATTAATCAAATATTACAAACATTTTTTGATTCAATTGGAATTACAGTAGTTGATTTTAAAGTTGAATTTGGTAGATATAAAGGTCGTATAATATTAGCTGACGAAATATCTCCGGATACATGTCGTTTCTGGGATAAAGTAACCAAGAAAAAACTGGATAAAGACAGGTTTCGATATGACCTTGGAGATGTAGAAGAAACTTATGCTGAAATGATGAAAAGAATTGGAGACTGATGTTGCTAGCCAAAGAAGGATATAAAATAGTTATGACAGTATTGGTAATAGCTGTTATACTAAGTACTTTAATAATAATTTTTCCTTATTTATTTATAAAAATAATTGCAGTTATATCAGTAATTGCCTTTCTTTTTGTATTTTGGTTTTTCCGTAATCCGGAACAAAATACAAATCAGGAACCGACTGATGTTGATTTACAAGTATCTGCCGAACAAAAACTAAAAGCAGATGAACATAGTATTGGAGTATTTAAATGAGAAAATTTAAACGTTCCTTTATTCCTAGTCTTTTCACAGTTTTAAATCTTTTTTCAGGCTTTTTAGCAATTTTACAGATTATAGAAAAAAACTATATAACAGCAGTTTTATTGATTATTCTTGCCGGTACATTTGATTTTCTGGATGGAAAAATTGCCAGATGGCTTCATGAAGAATCAGAGTTTGGAATTCAGATTGATTCTCTTGCAGACATTGTTTCATTTTGTGCTGCACCTGCATTGCTGATTAATAATATTTATTCATCAGAACTTGGTATTATTGGAAATATTATAAGTTTTTTCCCATTACTTTTTGGTGCAGTCAGATTAGCCCGATTCAATGTTATTGCATCTACTGAACCCAAAAAATATTTCACAGGATTACCTGTCCCGGCAGCAGCTGTGACAATTGGTGCATTTGTCTGGTTTAATTATAATCTAAACAACTCTTACGGAGATGCAAAAATTGCCCTGCCATTAGTTGTTATCATCTCTTTTCTTATGATAACAAACATTAGGTTTGCGAAAATTCCAGGAATTTATTTTGGAAAAGATATTTTAAAAACTTTGAAATCTATATTTATTCTTTTTAGCATTATAATGACAATTATTTTCGGTGGATTGTACCAATTACCCTTTTTAGGTGCTTATATAATTGGCAGTATTATCAACTGGATGATAGGCTATGAAGACACAGAATTAATAACAGAACAATAGAAAGGTATATTTTATGTGGAGTGCAAAAATAATTGTTGAATATAAAGAAGGGATTTTAGATCCTGAAGCAAAAACAATCCAGAGAGCTTTTGACAATTTAGGTTATAATGATATTAATAAAATTCAAACTGGTCGTTATTTCAAATTAAATTTTGAGAATGCAATAAAAAAAGAAGAGGCTGACGTAAATGTAAAAGAGGTATGTGATAAACTACTATCAAATCCTGTAATTGAAAACTACACTTATGAATTAGAAGAGGTTTCCTGATGAAAAAAGTAGGAGTTGTTGTTTTTCCGGGATCAAATTGTGACTATGATGTCTATAATGTTATAAAAAAAGTATTAAAATTAGATGCAGAATACATCTGGCATAAAGAAACAGCATTAAGACATTATGATGCAATAGTATTACCTGGAGGTTTTTCTTTTGGTGATCATCTCAGAGCAGGAGCAGTTGCACGTTTTTCACCTGTCATGCAAGAGGTAATAAATTTTGCAAATATTGGAAAACCGGTAATTGGAATTTGTAACGGATTTCAGGTTTTACTTGAGGCAAATCTTTTACCAGGTGCATTGATAACAAATAAACATTTACGTTTTTTATGCCGTGATACTTTTTTAAAAGTAAAGAATAATAAAACATTATTTACAAGTAATTATAAAGAAAATGAAATAATAAAAATGCCAATAGCACATTATACAGGAAATTATTTTGCAAATGAAGATACATATAAGCAACTATTGGATACTAATAGTATAGTATTCCAATATTCAAATACAAATGGTGATATATCTGATGATACAAATCCTAATGGATCAGCACATAATATTGCAGGAATAATAAATGAAAAAGGAAATGTACTTGGAATGATGCCACATCCGGAAAGAGCTTGTGAAGCTATTCTTGGTTCTGATACTGGTATTGGTGTTTTTAGTTCTATGTTAGGAGTATAATATGATAGTCCAAAATAAAACAAAGGTAACAATTTTAATTGCAATTGGTTCTCTGCTTCTTGGGGCAGTTATCGGTTCATTTGCAGGAGAATTAATAAAAGCTGCTATTCCAAATGGTATCGTAAAGGAAGTATTTCTTCGCTCTATTGATATTTCGATGGGACCCGCAGCATTGGATTTAATAATGTTTACAATTACTCTGGGAATTTCTTTTAAAATTAATTTAATTGGAATTGTTGGAATCGGAGCAGCATATTACTTATTAAGGTTTTGGAGATAAAAAAATAATAAAGGAGAATAAAAATGGGTGCATTAGGCGGATCTGAAGTAGTAATTATAGTATTGATTTTATTGCTATTATTTGGAGCAAAAAGACTTCCTGAACTTGCAAAAGGTCTGGGAAAAAGCATAAAAGAATTTAAAAAAGCTACAACAGACATTCAGGATGAGATAGAAAACGCAGGAAAATTTAACGACAAAATTAATTACAATAATACTGTAAATTCAAATACACAGGATAATAGTAAGCCAAATCAGGAAAAAGATACAAAACAAGGTTAAGAGACTTGTGAATAATCTTGAAAAAGTCATAAAAAACCACATAAATCTTAGAGGTAAAATTAATGGTTTAAAAAGAACTGATACTTTTAAAATCCCCGAACCTGCAATTAGAGAAGTTCTGGGCAATGCATTGATTCATCGTGATTATTCAAATCTGGGAAGGGATATCAAAATTGCAATTATTGATGATAAATTAAGTATCATTTCTCCAGGTGGATTACCAAATTCAATTGCCATTGATGAAATTCTTTTCGGTCGTTCAGAAATTAGAAATAAAATTATCGCTAAAATTTTCAAAAAACTTAATTTAATAGAACAATGGGGTACTGGCATCCAGTGCATTTCTTCTCTATGTAAAGAAGCAGGCGATTTTGTAGAATTTACATTTTTTCGGAATAATAAATCCAATAATAGTATCAGGAAAACAACAAAAGTAGCAGAAAGCAAGGATAATCCCACTGATTATGATCGACTTACAACCAAAAAACTGCAAAAAAGTAGCGAAAAGCAAAAATGTAATTTTGGATTTCTTAGTAGAGAACAAACAAATGGTTTCATAAGATGTAATTGATCTTCTGCATATTAAAGATGCACGTGCAAGAAGCATATTACAACAAATGACAGATGAAAAAATAATCATAAAAAAGGCAAGAGTAGAAATATACATTATATTTTAAAAAATTAAATGTCAGACTTCGATAATCTATGTTGTCTTACAAAGTAATAAAACAAAAATAATATTAATCGGAACATTAAACTAAGATAGTTGTTAAAATATTTTGACTATAAGATTACTAACATAATAAACATTGACAAAAAAGGGTTATAAACATTTATGCTATATTTTTCTGACTGGGGTTATCTATTTTTACTTATTCTAATTCCAATAATTTTATTTTGGTATAAAAGAAAAGGGAAATATAAAGAACAGAGTATCACCTTTTCATCCATTAAAGCAATATTGGAAATATCCGGTAATCAAAAGTGGAAAATCCGCACTATCCATTCTCTCAAAATTCTCGCAATTACATTTTTTATTATTGCATTGGCAAGACCCCAAAAAGGAAATGTCGTCAAGGAAATATCAACCGAGGGAATTGATATTGTGCTTGTACTTGATATTTCCAGTTCTATGAGAGCATTGGATTTTAAACCGAATAGATTGGAAGCAGCCAAATCAGTTGCAAAAGATTTTATAGATGGCAGAAGCAATGATAGAATTGGTCTTGTTGTTTTTGCAGGAGAAACTTTTCTTCAATGCCCACTTACAATAGATTATAATGTATTGAAAACTTTTCTTGCCCAGGTTGATATTGTTGAAAAGAAATATGACGGTACAGCAATAGGAATGGCAATCGCAAATGCCATTAACAGACTTAGAGATAGTAAAGCAAAAAGCAAAGTAATGATTCTCCTTTCTGATGGCAGAAATAATACAGGAAAGTTAGATCCGGAAACTGCTACTGATATGCAAAAACTTTTGGTATTAAAATTTATACAATTGGTGCAGGGAAACGTGGTAAAGCAGAATATCCGGTGCAAACTTTCGGAGGAAGAACCAGAACACAATTAGTAGATGTTCAAATTGATGATGAAGTGCTTACAAAAGTAGCAGAAAGCACTGGCGGAAAATATTTCAGGGCCACAAACAAAAAAAAACTTGCTGAGGTTTACAAAGAAATCAGTAAAATGGAAAAAACAGAGATTAAAGTAAAAGAATTTTTCAATTATCATGATCTGTATATTTGGTTTCTGTTTCCAGGATTATTAATGCTATTAGCAGGAATAATACTTGAACGTTTTATCTGGAGGAAAACACCATGATAAAATTTGCCAACTTAAATATGCTATGGTTTTTTCCGGTAATTTTAATTGCTCTGGTATCAATTTTTTATTCACGGAAACTTAGAAAACAGAACTTACATAATTTCATCGGTGATATCCTCACTAATAAGTTAATGCCGGGATATAAACCTGAATTACAAAGAGTAAAAGAATATGTATTAGTTGTTGCAATTATTTTCATCAGTATTGCTCTGATTGGACCTAAAGTCGGACAAAAATTACAAAAAATAAAAAGAAAAGGGATTGATGCAGTAATTGCATTAGATATTTCTACGAGTATGAATGCAGAAGATGTTGCTCCATCAAGACTAGAACTTACAAAATATGAAGCAGGAAAATTCATAGATAATCTGCGAGGAGATCGTATTGGACTTGTTGCCTTTGCCGGTGTGAGTTATCTTCATTGCCCACTTACACTTGATTATGGTGCAGCAAAATTATTCCTGAATGCAATTGACTCAAAAGTTATAGGAGTTCAGGGAACAGCAATTGCTGATGCTATTAACACTGCAATTGAAACTTTTAAAGGAAAAGAGAAAAAACATAAAGCGATTATTGTAATATCTGATGGTGAAGATCACGAAGGCAATATTGATGAAGTTGTAAAACTTGCTTCTGATAATGGTATTGTTATCTATTCAATTGGCATAGGAAGTTATTCAGGTGCACCAATACCTGTTGAAGATAAAGATGGCAATATTTCCTATAAACGGGATAAAGCAGATAAAGTAATAACAAGTGCTTTAGAAGAAGGAACTTTAAAAAAAATAGCGTCTATATCAGGCGGAAAATATTTTAATATGAGCGAAGATAATCAGGCATTTCAAAAAGTATATAATGAAATCAGAGGAATGGAGAAAAAAGAATTAAATACCCATAAATACAGTGATTATCAAAATAGATATCAGATTTTTTTAATTTTTGGATTACTACTTTTGTTTTTTGAATATTTCATACCTGAAAAATCCATAAAAATAATAGACAAAGAATAGTGAAGAGAATTAATTTTATGAAAAAGAATACAAATACTAAATTGATAGTAATTATATTAGTTGTGCTATCCTTACAGAATGTAATATTAGGAGATGACAAAGCATCAAAACTATACAAAAAAGGTGAATTTGGCGAAGCAATAAAACTCTATGACCGGATAATTAATGAGCATCCTGAATGGTCAGAAGCACATTTTGGAAAAGGAGCATCATTATTCAGAGATAATAGAATAGATGAGGCAGTTGTTGAGTTTGAAAAAGCAATTCCTTCTAAAGATCCAATCCAAAAATCTGCAGCTTTTTATAATATAGGTAATGCTTTGATGAAATCTCAAAAAATGGAAGAAGCATTACATTTTTATCAAAAATCTCTGGAACTAAATCCCAAAGATTTTGATGCAAAGCATAACTTTGAATTAGTTAAACGAATGATGCAGGAACAACAGAAACAAAATAAAGATCAACAGAATAAGGATAAGGATAAGGATAAAGATAAACAACAGGAACAACAGCAAAAGGAAAATCAAGAAAATAAAAAAGAGCAAAAACAAGATCAGCAGAAAGAAGAAAAAAAAGAGGAACAAAAACAGGATCAGCAAGAACAACAACAAAATAAACAGGATGAAAAAAAACAAAATCAAAATGAAAACCAACCTCAACCTCAACCCCAAGAAGGGGAAGAAAAAAAGATGCAAAAACAAGAAGCATCTAAAATACTTGATGCATTAAAAGACAATGAAAAGAAAATGATGAAGAAAAGAATGAAAGCAAAAACATCGGGTACGAAAAAAGAAAAGGATTGGTAAGAAAATGAAAAATTACCTAAAATTTATATTTGTATTATTAATTCTTGCTTCGATTGGATTTTCTGAAGATATAAAAATCACTTCGTCTGTAGATCGGGAAGAGATTTCATTAAGCGATATTTTGACTTATAGAATCGACATAGAAGGTACAAAAAATATAAACCATGTTCCAGAGCCAACAGGGAAAAATTTTAAAATTGTTCAGGGTCCATCTCAATCAAGTAATATCCAAATCATAAACGGTGCAATGGAAATCAGAAAAAGTTTTACATGGCAGATAATTCCGATAAAACCTGGCGAACTTATAATTGATGGTTTCTCAGCACTATTAAAAAAGAAAAAATACAGCACACAGACAATAAAAGTTAAAGTAGTTATTGCAGGCACAAATTCAGTAGATATAAACTCAAATTTAACTAAAAAAACAGCCAGTATTTTTTTAGAGGCTGTTCCATCTAAAAAAAATGTGTTT
>JAOZSG010000080.1 GCA_029939785.1 Fidelibacterota bacterium
CCTCCTTTCTAAGGAGTTGTTTTAATCAAATATGATTAGAACAGGTCGAGTACTTGCATAGAAAGCTCCTAATACTCATCACAAACTCTTCAAGTCTAAAATGGGCTTATAGCTCAGTTGGTTAGAGCGCACGCCTGATAAGCGTGAGGTCGGTAGTTCAAATCTACCTAGGCCCACAGGCCAGATTTTTAAAAGAAAAGAATAACGAAGGCTCCAAAGAGATTTGGGGGCTATAGCTCAATTGGGAGAGCGCTGCCCTTGCAAGGCAGAGGTTAACGGTTCGATCCCGTTTAGCTCCACTATAGGAAGTTTTGAGTTAAGAGTTGGGAGTTGAGAGTTACACTCTACGCTCCATGCTTAGTACTTGACACTTTTTTTCGTTTTTTGACATTGAGAAGAATAATAGAGAACTTAATTTAAATATAATATATTTTTGATCAAGATACTAAGAGCATATGGTGGATGCCTAGGTACATAGAGGCGATGAAGGACGTGGCAAGCTGCGAAAAGCTTCGGTGAGATGCAAACAATTGTAGATCCGGAGATCTCCGAATGGGGCAACCCATCCCGAGTCATGTTGGGATACACTCTGCTGAATATATAGGCAGTAGTGGGCAAACGAGGTGAACTGAAACATCTAAGTAACCTCAGGAATAGAAAATAATAATGATTCCCAAAGTAGCGGCGAGCGAAATGGGAAGAGCCTAAACTGATATTGTGTAAAAGCCTGTTGGCGTTGCAATATTGGGGTTGTGGGACAGATTTTGAGAAAGCAACAGATTTCTCGACAAGTCAAAAAATTATAGATTATCTGAACAAGCTGGAAAGTTTGACCGAAGAAGGTGAAAGTCCTGTAGGAGAAAGTTTATAATCTTGTTTGAATCTGCACCCGAGTACCACGGATCACGAGAAATTTTGTGGGAATTCGCCGGGACCATCCGGTAAGGCTAAATACTTCTATGTAACCGATAGCGAACTAGTACCGTAAGGGAAAGGTGAAAAGTACTCCTGACGGAGAGTGAAATAGAACCTGAAACCATATGTTTACAAGCAGTCGAAGTGCGGCTTTTGACGTACGACGGCGTGCCTTTTGTATAATGAGCCAGTGAGTTGCTCATAAGTTGCGAGATTAATCAGTCAGGAGACTGTGGAGTCGAAGCGAAAGCGAGTCTTAATAGGGCGATTAGTAACTTGTGGCAGACCCGAAGCCGAGTGATCTATCCATGGGCAGGGTGAAGCCCCGGTAAGACGGGGTGGAGGCCCGAACCCACCAAGGTTGAAAACTTGGGGGATGACCTGTGGATAGGGGTGAAAGGCCAATCAAACTCGGTGATAGCTGGTTCTCCCCGAAATAGCTTTAGGGCTAGCCTCGCAATATAGTTTAACGGGGGTAGAGCACTAGATGGGTAAGGGACCCCACCAGGTTACCAAACCCAACTAAACTCCGAATACCGTTAAATGTTCTGCGGGAGTCAGGTTATGTGGGATAAGCCTCATATCCGAGAGGGAAACAACCCAGATCGACAGCTAAGGTCCCAAAATACAAGGTAAGTGATAAAGGATGTGGAATTACACAGACAGCTAGGATGTTGGCTTAGAAGCAGCCATTCATTTAAAGAGTGCGTAATAGCTCACTAGTCAAGTGATTCCGCGCCGATAATTTCCGGGACTATTAACCTTGTTACCGAAGCTTCGAATTTTCGAGCAATCGAATCTGGTAGGGGAGCGTTCCATTAACCGTTGAAGGTGAATCGCGAGGTTTGCTGGAGGAGATGGAAGTGAGTATGCTGGCATGAGTAGCGATAATTCCGGTGAAATTCCGGGACACCGAAAACCCAAGGTTTCCTGAGTAAAGCAAATCTGCTCAGGGTTAGTCGGCCCCTAAGCCGAGGCTGAAAAGCGTAGGCGATGGGAAACAGGTTTAATATTCCTGTACTACTAATGTATCGTTTGAGTGATGTGGGGGTGCAGAAGTGAAAGGTCATCCGGGTGTTGAATATCCCGGTTTAAGTATGTAGGGAGGTCTGGCAGGCAAATCCGCCGGGCCGTTAATCCTGAGATACGAATAGGAGTCCCTAGGACACAAACTGACCCTAATCATACTGACAAGAAAAGCCACTAAGCGAGATATATTTGTAACCGTACCGCAAACCGACACAGGTAGGTGGGGTGAGTATCCTAAGGTGCTCGAGGTAACTCTGGTTAAGGAACTAGGCAAATTGACCCCGTAACTTCGGGAAATGGGGTGCCTCCTTTGGCGAAACTCTTTACGGGTTAAGTTGAGGGAGGTCGCAGAGAAATGGTCTGGGCGACTGTTTACTAAAAACACAGGTCTCTGCTAAGTCGCAAGACGAAGTATAGGGACTGACACCTGCCCGGTGCTGGAAGGTTAAGGGGATTTGTTATCCGTCATTTGGCGGAGAAGCATTGAACCGAAGCCCCAGTAAACGGCGGCCGTAACTATAACGGTCCTAAGGTAGCGAAATTCCTTGTCGGGTAAGTTCCGACCCGCACGAATGGTGCAACGACTCGGACACTGTCTCGACCAGAGCCTCGGCGAAATTGTAATATCGGTGAAGATGCCGATTTTCCGCAGCAGGACAGAAAGACCCCGGAACCTTTACTACAGCTTGATATTGGGTTTTGAATTTATATGTGCAGGATAGGTGGGAGACATTGAAGCTACGATGCTAATCGTGGTGGAGTCACCCTTGAAATACCACCCTTATAGGTTTGGAATTCTAACTTATCTCCTTGAATCAGGAGAGAGGACATTGTCTGGTGGGTAGTTTGACTGGGGCGGTCGCCTCCTAAAAGGTAACGGAGGCTTCCAAAGGTTCCCTCAACACGGTTGGTACCCGTGTGTAGAGTATAAAGGCATAAGGGAGCTTAACTGCGAGACATACAGGTCGAGCAGATGCGAAAGCAGGGCTTAGTGATCCGACGGTTGCGAATGGAAGTGCCGTCGCTCAAAGGATAAAAGGTACTCCGGGGATAACAGGCTTATCTCCCCCAAGAGTTCATATCGACGGGGAGGTTTGGCACCTCGATGTCGGCTCGTCACATCCTGGGGCTGGAGAAGGTCCCAAGGGTTGGGCTGTTCGCCCATTAAAGTGGCACGCGAGCTGGGTTTAGAACGTCGTGAGACAGTTCGGTCCTTATCCGCTGTGGGCGGAGGAAATTTGAAGGGTGCTGCTCTTAGTACGAGAGGACCAGAGTGGACGAACCTCTAGTGTATCAGTTGTATCGTCAGGTGCATTGCTGAGTAGCTACGTTCGGATAGGATAAACGCTGAAAGCATATAAGCGTGAAACCTACCCTAAGATGAGATTTCCCTTCCGGCAACTGCCGGACTAAAGATTCCTTGAAGACTACAAGGTTGATAGGTCATAGGTGTAAGGTCAGTAATGATTTAAGCCGAGTGATACTAATAAATCGTGAGTCTTGATCAAATATTTATTATATTTAAACAGTTTTCGAACTTCTTCTCAATGGAAAATTTAAATTGATTAATTAAATCAAAACAAAATTTTCCGGTGACTATAGCGGAGGGGACACACCCGATACCATTTCGAACTCGGAAGTTAAGCCCTCCTGCGCCAATGATACTGCTCTGGAGACGGAGTGGAAAAGTAGGTCGTTGCCGGAGATACTCTAATAAAAGCCCACTAAGTAAGATTAGTGGGCTTTTGATGTTTAAATACAGCACAAAACATCACAAATCAAAAATCACCAATCCTTGTTCCTAAATCAAATGAAAGTAATATCCAATAATGAATAAGGAATATCCAATTTTCAGGTATTGTGATTTGATTGCATTTGGGAGTTATAGAACGGATCAATAATCAATGCCACGAAGTGGCTAAATATGAATAGCCCCGAGTGAAACTCGGGGTACGCAGAAAGAAAAATCAAAAACTACGGAGTAGTGATACAAAAATGTCTTGTTTAACCACTTCGTGGTAAGGAAATATTATTCTTTTTCCATGGGTTTTCACCCATGGCTATTCATATTAAAGTCCTCCGGACTTATTGAATTCAAATAGAATCTGTGCTACATCTTGTTCAACATCCCAAATCAAAAACCACCAATCCTTATTCGTAAATCAACTGTAGGGAATAATACTAATCCTCAAACATCAAATATGAAATTTTTCGTTCTTCCTGGTAGATCATCATTTTATCAAAGCAATCTTCATCATAACCCAATTCTTCTGGAGTAATCAATCCCTTTTTTGTAAACATATTACTTACCAGTAAGTCAATAGCAGCAGCACAAGCATAACCTGTTGTCCGTGCCATTGAAGAAGTTTTTGTTTCATCGTCATACATATCAAATAATTTATATACATATTCTTTTTCTACGCCGTTTTCTTTACCGGAAATACCAATCAACATATATGTAAATTCAGATTCACCTTCTTCTAATTTCCATAAAGGGAACAATAATTTTGTTGTAATATCAAGAGGTTTTACTTTTTTTCCATTTACATCGATTTCTTCCTTACTTAAAAAACCGGAATCACGTAATAATTTCATTTGTTCTATATGTCCAGGATAACGCAAAGTTTTTTCTTTCATGTTTGGAATATTCATTGTATTAATTAACGTTCTCAAACCATCAGTATTAAAAGCCACCAGAGTACCAACATTTTCCACTTCTAAATCTTCAGGCTCACTTAATGCTTCCTTTATTACTATCTTACCATTTTCAACGATTCTTGATGGACGTGTATATTCTTCCAGAACATCGATTGGTGAGAATGGTGCTTTATATTGATATGGCATGGTTCTTTCAAAAGGCAACCCACCAACAAAACATTCGTAATTTTCAATTTTCATTCGTTTGGAATGATAACCAAGAATAACATTACTCATTCCTGGTGCCACACCACAATCCATTATTGCTGTTACATTTTTTTCTTTAGCAAGTTCATCTAATTGAAAAGGATCTTCAGGAAAAAAAGAAATATCAACTACATTTTTTTTATTTTCAATAATCTGTTTTAAAATATTAAAACCCATAAATCCGGGTAATGCATTTACAACATAATCTATATCAGAGATGAAATTTTTTAAATTCTCAGAATTTGACAGATCTATAACTTGTGCTGTAACATTTTTAGTTTTCTGTAGTTTAGAAATTGTTTCTTCATTGATATCTGCCACTTTTACTAAGTGCTTTTTTGCAAGATCAAGTACAATTGCACTACCAACCATACCTGCTCCAAGTACTGCTATTTTAAACATATTATCTTCCCCCTTGTTTTTTTTCGGATTTACTGGATAACGATTTTATTATTCTGTTTATCATATTAATACTGTCTAAATTTTTTCTTTCATTTTTTTATATCCGCCAGTTGGCGGATGACATTACCTATTTTGTAGAAAATAATTTATTAATTTTTTTCTATAAAACAATCTCAATAATTTGTTAATAATAGAAATAAGTCAAATTTGAAATTATTTTACTGTATTATTTACTTTTTTTTGTAAATTATCGGCTATTAAAGTTATTCAGACAGAATAATTAATTGAAATAATAAATAATGATCTATCGAAAGGATAAAAAATGAAAGAAAAAGTACAAGAAGTTTTAGATAAAGTGAGACCAATGCTTCAGGCTGATGGTGGTGATTGTGAACTGGTTGATGTTACTGATGACGGTATTGTAAAAGTAAGACTTACTGGAGCATGCGGTGGATGTCCAATGAGTACAATGACTCTGAAAATGGGTATTGAAAAACGTCTGAAAGAAGAACTTCCTGAAGTAAAATCTGTTGAACAAGCTTTCTAAAATTTTGTGAAATAATAAAAAAAGCCTGCATTATTAAGCAGGCTTTTTTTATGTCCAATTTTTATTATCAGATTATACTTTTTTCAATAGTTCTTTTGCTTGTTTTTGCAAACTTTTATCGGAATCATTTTTTGTTTTTAAATTCAAAGCTTTTTGTAATGATTTTTTTGCCTCAACTTTATTGCCTAATTTAATATATGTTTTACCTAACCACACAAGATGTCTGATTTCATCTTTTTTCAGATTATGAGCTTTTGTAAAATATTCAACAGCTTCTTCAAATGAAGCATCAGGAACTTTTGAATAAATTATATTTGCTACTTTTCTTTCTACCCAACTCAAATCAGCAAGTGCAAAATGCCATCTTCCCATTACATGATAATTTGCATCATTATCAGGATCTAAACTTATAGCTATAAGAGTATGTTCTTTTAACGGATAAGAGTTTTTAATTTTTTGTTTTGTACCTTCGAATTCTCCAATTTTTCCAATTAAAATAGCATAATATTGATGACCATCTGCTAGTTTAGGTGCAAGCTCAATACATTTTTCGGCATGTTTAAAACCTGGATATAAATTTGCTTTTTGTACTTCTTTATTATCAGGTTGTGCATCTGCAAATCGAAAATAGTTACGGGCAAGTCGCCATAAGATTTCTGGATTGTCTGAGTTATGTTCATATAAGTGTTCTAATGTATTTAATGATTTTGTATATTCACTAGCCTCATCAAATTCATCTACTTCATTAATAGCATCTTCTACTGTTCCATGTGCAAATATGAAACCGGACAATACAGTAAGTATTAAAAAGCATACAAACAGTTTTTTCATAAAATACTCCTTTGTTTATGTTAAAAAAATTCAATAAATGTTAATTTAAATTCACGATTTACAAATTCTACTTTATCATGATTTAATAATATATTGTTAAAGTCCAGTTCAAAATGAAAATTTTGAGCAAAACTCCAACGTACACCAGCATTAAGATAACCTTTACCGAGAGAAATTACATTCTTTTCATTGTCATTTAATGCTGCATCATATTCCAAAACTACAGAAAGTTCTGAATTTATGTCTTTATCTAATCCAACAAAAAAGGATGGATCTTTGTCACCATCTTTTATTTCAATAGGATTATAATTAATTCCACCATGTAATCCAAAATTTCCTAAGAGTTGAAAATTTTTGCTACATACTGCATAAAATCCTTTGGCTTTATTTTCATATCTATCCAAAGAATCAATATATGCTCCATATCCTCTTGAATTAAAACCAATAAGTAATGCCGGAGCTGCTATAGATTCATCAATTAAACGATATTTGATCTGTACACCCGGTTGTTTATTCCATGTTATTTTGTCATTACCAATTATTCCAAATCCACCAAATGAAATCCCAAACATAAATTTGTTTGATATACCGGAAGAAATACCTCCGACTACACCACCATTATTATAAAAATTCAAGCCGATCATATATGCTCCTCTTGGCATAATCCCTGCAGTTGGTACAGTAATAAGATCTGTCGGTTGAGGAAACACTGATACTTCCTGTGCCAATAGGTTTTCAAACAAACAAAATAATATTAATGGAAGAATAATTTTTTTCATTTTTTACCTTACTTTTTAACTAATTTTTAAACTAATAATCTATTACAAATTTATTCATAATGATTTATTTGATAGTCACAAATTAATAGTATAAATTAACATATGGTATAAGAATATTAATTATTAAATGAAAGGTGTTAATATGAAGAATCTTGGAGTTACATTTATTATTGTAGGATTGATTTTATTTTTTATCCCAACTTTACCGGATGGACTTATAAAATTAATTGGAATCCTTGGTATCCTTGGTGGACTGTTCATAATTATCCAACCTGAAATGGCCTCAGAATATTTGAGTAAAATTGATTTTTTTAAAAAGAATATTTCAAAGGATGTTTCAAACGAAGAATAATTTGTAACTAATTGCTTTGTTTTATATCAAAGGTCAGAGAACTATGAATTAATAATGGAATAAAAATGCCAATTTATGAATATAAATGTAAAAATTGTGATGAAATCTTTGAAGAACTTGTAGTATCTAATTCTACTCCGGACTCAAAAATATCTTGTCCAAAATGTGGAAAAAATAAAGCAGAAAAATTAATTTCTGCCACTGCAATTGGTGGATTTTTTGGTAGCAGTGTTTCTAATGACACTTCCGGTGGCTCATGTGGCTCTGGTGGTTTTACATGAGGATTTTAGATTAATTCAGCAGTTTGCTGGAAAAAATCATTAAGCCTCTTATTTGTAATAAGAGGCTTTTTTTTATAATATTTTTAGGTGGTAATAATTTATCATCATTCTGTCTCATAATTATTTTGCCCGGTTTTCTCCTAAATTAGTTACTTAGAGATGTTAGGGCATAGATCGCACTGAAATTGCTTTTTACGAATTCATCAATTCTAATTTTTCTGCGTATTCCGGGTACAACTTCTGAATACAATCCGGACAAATACCATGAGTAAATTCAGAACCTGCATGATCACTTATATAAAGTTCAACATCCTCCCAATAGCCATTATCATCCCTGATTTTTTTACAATTAGAACATATTGGGATAAGACTTTTCAAAGTTTTAATTTTATTGTTGGCCTCTACTAACGTTGTAATTAAATCATCTTTTTCCCGAAGCAATTCAACTCGCTCTAAGGAATAAATTATTGTTTTGCGCAACAAACTTGAATTAATGTCATCTTTTATCAAAAAATCTTGTGCACCATCTTTTACAGCAGTGATTCCTAATAATTCATCATTAAATCCGGTTAATACAATAATAGGGATATCTTTACAAATAGATTGTATTTTATACAATGTGTCAATTCCTTTTGTATCTGGTAATCCTAAATCTGTTAAAATAATGTCATAATTATTATGTTCATTATTAAGTAATGTCTTTGCTTCACTAAAAGATTTTACTACATAACATTGGAATTTTATTCTTTCACTTAATAATAGTAATTCCTGTACAATTCTTATATCTCCGGGATTATCTTCAATTAATAATAGTTTTATATTTATTTTCATAATGTTTCTACATTCCTTCCCGGTAATTTTACTGTTAAAAACCAAAAATTCTCAATTGCTTTTATAACACTAGAAAATTGCTCTATTTCAAATGGTTTTGTAATATAACAATTTGCATGTTGACCATAGCATTTATTAATATGTTCAACATTATCTGAAGTTGATAAAATTATAATAGGAATTGTTCTAAGATTCTCGTCTATTTTAATTTCTCTTAGTACTTCAATACCATTCTTCTTAGGTAAATTTAAATCCAATAAAATTAAATCAGGTTTAGGTTTATCTAAATATTCGCCTTCTTTTTTTATATATTTTATTGCACTTACTCCATCTGTTACATAGTTAAATATATTATTAATTTTAATATCTTTAATTATTTCCTGAGTAAGACGAATATCACCCGGATTATCCTCAACTAATAATATATTAATTGGTTTTTCATTCATAATAAATCCATCCATTTCTTTTCTTTAATTGGAATTCATTGGTATTGTAAACTGAAAAGTAGTACCCTTACCCTTTTCAGTATCAAACCAAATTTTTCCATTATGACGTTTAATTATTTTTTTGCATATAGCTAATCCAATTCCTGTCCCGGGATATTCCTCTCTGGTATGTAGTCTATAAAACATTTGAAATACTTTCTCTTCATCATCAACATCAATCCCAATCCCATTATCCTTTATTAAAAAAATCCAATATTTATCATCATTTTTTACATCAATATTTATTTCTGGTTGAGTAGTATTAGTAAATTTTATAGCATTTGATATGAGATTCTGAAATACTCTTGTTATTTGGATTTTATCAACAGAAACTGAAGGAAGGTTAGTATAATTGATAATTGTTTTTGTTTCATTTATCTGAAATTGTAGATCATTAAGTATATCAGATATTATTTCATTTATATCTGTTTCGACTAAAGGTTGAGCATTTGTTGAAATTCTTGAAAAAGAGAGAAGACCGTTTATAAGTTTTTTCATTCTTATCGCTCCATCAACAGCATAATGGATAAATTCATTTGCATCATCATCGAGTTTATCTTTATATCGTGTTTCAAGTAATTTTGTATAACTAGATATCATTCTGAGAGGTTCAAGTAAATCATGAGAAGCAATATATGCAAAATGTTGAAGTTCCTCGTTTGAATCCTTTAACTCATCATTTAAATATTGCATTTTTAATGCAAACTTTTCTAAATCATTTTTTGTCGTCACAAGTTTTTTTTCCGCTAATTTTCGCTCTGACAATTCTTTTTCTAATTCTCTTGTTCTTTCTTTTACTATTTTTTTTAAATGATCACGATAATCACACAACTCTTTTTCGATCATTTTTCTTTCAGTAATATCATACCAGGACCCAACAATCTCTTCTTTTCCCTCTTCATGAGTAATAATCTGTTGTACATCATGAATCCAGTGATAATCTTCATTAATATCCTTGATTCTATATTCCAAAATTAATGAACCGGTACTTTTTAATTTTAATCTTCCTGCTATAACATTTGAACGATCATCCGGATGAATGAGGTTAGTCCAAAAATCAATACAATTTGTTTTTGTAATTTTACTAAATTCATAACCTAAAATCGTTTTTATATTACTACTCATAAATTGCATTTTATATGATCCATTTATTTCAATGTTATATAAAACAGTTGGACTTTTTGAAACGAGAAAATTTAATTTTTCATGAAGCCCATCAGAGAATGGAGTTAATAACTTGTATTTATATATTGCATATCCTATAATAGCTGCCATTATAGTGGATAACGTAGTTGATAAAGGTATAACTTCGATTCCCAATATTTTAGGAATTGGTTCACTTAAAATTCCTCCTATTAAGGGAACTAACATTGCTAATGATAATAGACGAGATTGTTTTTTTCCTGATTTTGTATTTAATTTGTAATAATACTTTAGATTTAAATATAATCCTACTATAATACAACCCAATATAAACAATGTTTCCAGATAGTAAACTATACCAACTTGTCTTTGATATCCCCAAAAAGAAACACTGACATTTTTTATTATCATGCTCGTGAAAACTGAAAATAGAGATATGATAATTGAAATACTATACAAAGAAAATAATATATACTTTATTAATTTTGTAATATCAACATGAGTATATATAATAAAATAATGAAGAAGAAATAATGCTGTGAAACATGCACCTAAGGGAGCCATTCTTGCCCAAAACAGAGCTGTTTCTGAATTAGGTGCACAAAATGTAAGAAAATTCATTATACTCCAATATGCAAGAGCTATTGTAAACATAAAAAAATATCTATTTTCACTTTTTCTACTGTCATGAAAAATAACAACAAAGCCTAAAAAAACATTCGCAATAAAGCCAAATAATGGCAATAAGAAATAAAAATTCATTTGTTTTTCCTTTTTTACTCTCTCTATTTTCTGAGCCTGCTCCTAAGTATGGCTGTGCTCGAATCTCAATCTCAATAATTTTCAATTATCATGATTTTAGTGTTTCGATACACATTTCGACGGGATGCAAATCAGGTCGAAGATCCGGCTGCTGACAGATTACGGACTGTTTAACAATCCGACTACCAACAAACTCAATATGACATTACTTTTGCCCCTTCATTTTTTCATAAACTCTTGACACTATCTAAT
>JAOZSG010000379.1 GCA_029939785.1 Fidelibacterota bacterium
TGAATCAGATATAATAACAAAATTTATAAATGAATCATTCCATATTGAAAATGATTATATATACCAGTTAAATCCAAGAAAATATCAGACAGTTCCACAATACGTAATTGAAGAATGTGATAAATTAATAAACACCATATAACAATTTCGTGCACTCTAACGACGAGAGCTCTTCGATTATTTTTAGATTTTTAGAGTTTTTATTGATTTTGAGATAGATTAAAATTTTGTTGTATTTACTCGTCGTAGGTGACGATTGTCCGTTAGAGTTAAAAAAATAAGGGCGGGAGATTATGCATATCTATTTTTGTGGATTTGTATGGTACTAATAACAAAAAAAAGGAGGAGTATGATGAAAAAAATATTTATAACATTATTAATTTTTATGATTTCTATATTTATGATTTATTGTGAAGAGAATCCAAATAAACATGAGAAAAAGGAAGAATGCATTAAATATGGAGGAGATTATATAAAACCAATAGAACTTGACAACTATTGGATTTTTTCTCAAAAATCTTATGCAAATGGAGAACCGGATTATAGAGATCCCGATACATTAAAAGAAATCATCGAATCAATGATAGAAGTCAAAATAGGAAATATAGACTATATTGGCAGAGTATCTCAAATGATATACCCTGATAATAATTATAGGGAAGTATCTGCAATACAGTGGAATGGTCCAAAAGGTTTATATGATCTTGGAATGATTACACCCACAGATACATTTTTAATTGAACCTATATTAAGATATAAATATCCGGTTAATATTGGGGAAAAATGGAATGTTTCTGTAATATCTTATGGTTATGATGATGAAAGAATATCAATTATTGATACAATGACTATTAGGTGTGTTGCAAAGGATTATCAATTTATTACACCGGTAGATACATTCAGAACAATTGTATATTATTATGCCAAAGAGATTGCTGAAGGTGCTCTTTACTTAAGGCATTGTTTTATGTATTACTGTCCTGGTATTAGTATGGTCGGTGCAGAATTTTATCAAAGTACTGATAGTATATATTATTTTGATCAAAAAATTACCGATGAAATGCACATTAGGATTGAATTGATTGATTATTGTTTAAAATTAAAAGAGGAAGAATTATGAAAACTAAAATAAAGATTGTATGGTTACTTTTATGTATTTTTTTACCATTTTTTACTTATGCACAAACAAATGGAATTTTTGAATTTACCACAGAGAAGCAGTTTAATAAGGTTGACGATACTAAATTTTCTTTTATTTGTAACAAACCATATGTTTGTTCTCCAAAACTTTTTAAAACAACAACACTAAATAAAAAGATATTGAACGATGAATTATTAATAAATTTAGATGATTCAAAAAAATTTTCTGCTGAGAAAACAAATTCTAAAATAGAAGGTGATGATATAACATGGGTAGGAAGACCAAAAAATGATAAAAATATTGGTAACTATGTAATTATATCCAAAACCAAGAAAGGTATATATGGAAGTATATATTACAATAATATCAAATACACTATTTATACAATAAATGAATTGTACAGTGTATTATATGAAGTTGATCAAAGTAACTTACCTGAAGATGATTCATGTGACATAAAAGTAAAATATGAAGAAAGTAGAGCGATATCTGATGGTTCAACTAATAATTTAAATACTACAAGATCTACAATTATATATGATGTATTGTTCGCATATACTCCTGCTGCAGCGGCTGCTTGTAATATTGATGGATTAATAGATATAATTGAGGAAGAAGCAAATTCTATCTATTCAACTTGTCAAATTCAAGCAAGGATGAATGTTGTACACAGAATGCAAGTGAATTACAGTGAAATTAGCATTTCAACTGACCTTGCTCACTTGCATGATCACGATAATGTAATAGATGAAGTACATACTTATCGTACTCAGTATGGAGCAGATGTTGTAGTTTTAATAGTAGATAGTGATGGATCTGCAGCAGGTCAAGCAGCGACTGTGGATGCATATTTACCATCTCAAGGATTCGCAGTAGTACAATATGAACATGCATCTGATAATTATGTTTTTCTACATGAAATTGGCCATCTATTTGGATGTGACCATGAGATAGATAATGATCTTTATAATGATATTCCATATCCATATAATCATGGATTTAAGAGAAAAACTTACCCAAAATATAAAACTATTATGGCTACAGCATTTGGGGATCCATCAGTTGAAAGAAAGCCTTATTTTTCAACTCCATCGTTTAATATTATGATAGATGGTTCTACTTACCCAATTGGATCAGTAGATGATGAAAATAGTTCAAGAGTACATAATGAAAGGGCTAATGTTATTGCAAATTTTATGGATTTGCCACTTATTGTTGATGTAACAGGCCCTACATTTTTATATTTCGGCATAAATGGAGACTATACTGCAAGTGGTGAAGGGGGTAGTGGTACTTATATTAATTATAAATGGTGGATGAGAAATGATGAATCTGTTGTACCTTTATCTAGGGCACCAACTCCCGGAGTTTGGATCTATTTATCAGAAGAAGAAGGAAACATAATGGTTGACAATTATAATCCTGGTTTTGATTTTTCATTGAAGTGTGAAATTACTGATTCAGAAGAAAATACAGTTGAAGATATTATTTCAATTGTTGTTGAGGGAATAAGTTTCAGTAATAATCAAAATATTCCAACATTCTCTTTAAATGCTTTACCAGGTGAAATAGAATTAATGGAGAATTCCCCAAATCCTTTTAATCCAACTACTAATATAAAATTTGGATTACCAAAATCTCAAAAAGTAGAAATTAGTGTATATTCATTAACAGGAGAAAAAGTTAAAACTCTTGTGAATAATACAATGGAAGCAGGCTATCATATAATAATATGGAATGCAACGGATAAAAAAGGAGCAAAAGTATCATCGGGAGTTTATATTTATCAATTGAAATGTGGGAATGAAATATTTACTAAAAACATGATATTTGCAAAATAAAATTCATAAACCTTCCAGAGATTATATTTCTGGAAGGTTTATGATAATTAAAAAAACTCTAAC
>JAOZSG010000081.1 GCA_029939785.1 Fidelibacterota bacterium
CAGTAATTCCATATCATTCAGATTCTGCAATTAATACAATAATTGCTACACTTGTGCCAATAGTATTACAACTTGCAATTGGTATTCCTGTTACAGCAAAATTACCTGATTATTTAATGCAAAAAGTTGGTGGCGAGCAAATTATTTTTCAATCTGTAAAAGACTTGTTTGCTTCAATGCCTTTTGGTTTGAATAAAGAAAATGCAAAAAGCATAAATACAGTTGTGCAGTTTTTCTTAACAGGTAAAGAGCCAACAATTGGACATTTGATAATTTCCGAGCAAAAATGTACTTATACAGAAGGCGAACACTCAAGGAAATCAAATTTGAATACAAAACTTTTGCACCAAACAAAATAAAAAACATTGTAGTATTTGATGGTGGTTTTAGAAGTACCAAGCACAGCAAAACATCTTTTATGGTCAATAATTTTATTGAAGGTGCAAAAGAAGCAGGTGCTGAAGTTGAATATATCAAATTAAAGGATCATAATATTAAAGAATGTACAGGTTGCTATACATGCTGGACAAAAACACCAGGCCGATGTATTTTCCAGGATGATATGACAATGTTTCGCAAAAAATATTGTGAAGCCGATCTTGTTGTATTTGAATCACCTTTATATATTTTTAATGTTACGGGAATTATGAAAACCTTTATGGACAGACTTTTGCCAATTATGAAACCTTATATGCTTCTTGATGAAAATGAATATACTCTTCATCCTGACCGCTTTCCTGAAGCCGGTGAACAAGGTTTTGTGGTTTTTAGTGCAGCAGGTTTTCCAAATGTAGAACATAATTTTGATGGTTTAAAGGGCATGTATCGCTGTTGGAGTTCTCACAGTGAAAATATG
This sequence comes from Fidelibacterota bacterium, assembly GCA_029939785.1. Taxonomy (GTDB): domain Bacteria; phylum Fidelibacterota; class UBA2242; order UBA2242; family JAFGTP01; genus JAOZSG01. The sequence continues at coordinate 857 of JAOZSG010000081.1, forward strand.
AATCTGATGGGAGAATTTTTCTTGACCGCAGCCGAAATAATTGTGCATCCGGTTTATGCCGAACGAAAAAATCTAATTGCACACGCTTGCCATAAAGCAGGAAAACAGATTGTAGAAGAAGGGAAAATTAATATTGAATTAATGCAAAGTGTTCAAGATCCAACAGTTTCAATAGAAACTTTTCAACAACAAGCTGATGCGTTTTGGGAAAGTCTTGACGGGAAGCAATCTTATATGGTTAGTAATTTAAAAATAACATAAAATGATAAACCTTGTAAAAAGAGATTTCAATGCGATCTACACTACACCCTAACATCTCTAAGTAACTAATTTAGGAGAAAACCAAGCAGAATAACTATTCGACAGAATGATAATAAATTATATAAGATAAAATCGGAAAAAGTATTTTTTTTCAATACAGAGACTATAATTTTAAAATACAATAAATTATCTCTATATCAATAGTCCGTTAGTAACCGGATCTTTGATCGGATTTATACAACGTCCTTTGTTGCTAAACCAGACTTTTGACTGGCGTTAAAATTCTTCTTTTTCTACGAAGTTTTCATGTATGAATAAATATCAAAAATAAAAATTATTCTGCTATTAATCATTCTGCCAAAAATATTCAATGCAAAATAAATCCCGATATCTATAAGCAAGTTACTCAGAAGAGATAGAAAAGAACACAGAGAATTTGGCTGTAAAAATTAAATGTGATATAAAATTTCTCACTACGGCAAATTATTCCATAGTTCAACGTCTATTTATCAACCTATTTTCTTAATAAACAATGAATCATGAATTATGGTATATTTATTGTAACCTATATTTGTTACGTTATTATAGGCGTAGTTAATTTGACAACTTAAAAAAAAAGAGAAAAACATGATTTATCACTTTATTTTATTTATTATTGGAGTCTTAACAGGTTTTGCTTTCCTCGGAATAATAGCAACTGGTAAACAAAATGATTTATGGGAAGCAATTAAATTAGCTGCCTATAAAAATGATATTTCATTATGTAAAAAACTGACAGATTTAGAGTAAAATCTTAAAACATCTTAAATAATTGTCTTGTTAGGGAATAATTTTCCTTAACAAGATTTTTTTATATAAAATATTACTCAATATTAACATACTTATTAATAATAAAAAGATTCATCGTAGAACTTGTTTTGTTCATTTTGAATAAAGAGAATGATATGAATTGTCTAAATTGCAAAAATAAAATATGTAAATTGAATAAAGTTTGTCCATCAGTACAATACGAAGTACAAAATGTGAAACAAAAATATTTACAGGATGATACTCAAAAAACAATTCAAGCAGCAGCACAATTGGTTGATAATGGAAGAGCAGGAACATTATCCAGATTAGAAGAAACTATCGAATTTATTAAACTAATGAAATATCGAAAGGTTGGAGTTGCATATTGTTTTGGTCTTGAACATTTGTCTCGGGAATTGAAAATTATAATGAAAAAAAATGGTATCAATATTACTGCAATTACATGCTGTACAAGTGGTATTTTACAATCTGATATTAATTTTGAAAGTAATATAAATAATTTTTCCTGTAATCCTATTGGTCAGGCAGAACAACTCAATATTGAAGGATGTGATTTTGTAATGATTTTGGGGATTTGTCTTGGACATGATATAATATTGCAGAGAAATCTAAAATGTGATTTCTCTACAATATTAGTTAAAGATCGTACAAAAAAGATGGAATTATGATGATTTAATCTAATCTTTATTATAAAGATTCATGCCATTCCATTTCAAGAGTTTCTTCCGGCAATTTATCTTTAATTAATTTTGCTAATTTCTCAATCTCTTCTTTACAACAATCGATAGTTTCATCATTTTTAATTCTTTTTAACAAAGCATCAGCAAAATCTTTTATTTTTACTTGTTGTTTCATGATTCCTCCAGATTTATATTATTTGAATAACTCTTTTGATGTTTGAATTGCGGCAACAGAACCTTCTGCAACAGCTATTGTAATTTGTCTAAATGGTTTTGATGCTACATCACCTACAGCAAAAACATCCTTAATATTTGTCTGTTGCAATTCATTTGTTTGAATATACCCGTAATCATCAAGATCAAATTTATTTTGTAATCCATCAAGATTTGGTTTCATACCAACAAAGACAAAAATACCATCGGTTGAAATTATTTTATTTTTCTCTGATTTTAAATCCTCTATTATAATATCCATTCCTTTGTCAGTTTTTTTGAATTCTCTTGGTTCATGCTCCAAAATAAAATTGATTTTTGTATTATCAAAAGCTTTTTGTTGTGCTTCTTTATTGGCTTGGAGTTCAGCGAATTGATGAACTATTGTAACTTTTGATGCAAATTTAGTAATATAAAGAGCTTCTTCAATTGCTGAATTTCCACCACCAATTACGACGACTTCTTTGCCTTCGTAATATTTTGCATCACATGTTGCACAATAGGATATTCCCTGACCTTTATATTCTTTTTCTCCAGGGATTCTAAGTGGTCTTGGAGAAGCACCCGAGGCAATAATCATTTTTTTTGCTCTGATTGTTTCAAAGTCATCAACAACAACATATTTTTCATCAGGATTGATTTTTGTAATATCTACTGCTACCCTATATTCTGTTCCAGCTGCTTTTGCCTGTTCGCTCATATAATGTGAAAGCATAAATCCCGGTTGAGGTTCAATGAATCCCGGATAATTTGAAACTTGGTGAGTAGTAGATACCTGACCTCCGGGCAATGCAATGTCAACTAGAATTGTTTTTAGTTTTGCCTGTGAAGCATAAATAGCTGCTGCCAATCCACCAGGACCACCTCCAATAATAAGCACATCACAATCTGTTTCTTGTTTCTTAATGGAAGACTTTATTCTATCAGTTTTTTTTTGATCATCAAGCATTTTATCCAGATTTTCAATTAAATCTGAGCGTTTTATTCCCCCTGTAAGAAAGTCACCTATCCGTTTACCATTTTTATAAAAAATAACAGTTGGTGAACCATTAATACCTATTGATTCAGCTATATCTCTATTCTCTTGTCTAAATATTTTATAAAATTTTATGTCTTCATACAGTTCCGCAAGCCCTTCAAATTTTGGTGCAAGAGCATCACAGGGAGGGCATTCATCAGAATAAAAATCAACGGCAACCAATCCTGTTGATATTTTTTCATTATAATTATCTTTATTAATATATTCTATTTTTCCAGACATTTAGTAATTCCTTTATTATTGTTCTCAAAATATATAGAAGAGCCAAGCTCAAGTAAATTTTCAACAGGTCTGCAATCCGTACTAAAAATAGTCCCGTTTTCATTTTTTGCTACAGAAGCACATCCACCACCACAAATTAATTGCACAGAGCAATTTTTACATTCTTTAATTGAAGTAATATCTCGTTCTTCCCATTCATCTATTAAGTCTTGTTTTTTTGTGATTTCAGGGTAAAATGTTCCTAACTCTTCACCTGATTTTCCGACAGTTGCTGTGCAGGAATAGATATTACCAGTATAATCAAAAGCCCATTCAGTAGTAGTACCAGTACATGCATCAAAAAGTGGATCAGGAAGTTCACCGTTTTCATATAAAAAGCTGGCAATGGAAAATGCAGGTTTGTGGAATTCAATAATTTGAGGATGTTCTTGAATTAATTTATATAAACTCTCATACATTTCTATCCGACTGAATAGGACGGATGTACCTTTTTGACAATGATGCAGTTCATAGTTTCTTCCTAATTGTGTTTTGAATAATATATTCTTAGTCCAGCCTTTATCTATTGCAAAGTCAGATAATTCAGTCAGATTTTCAATATTATCCTTATCCAATACTACTCGTAAATTAACAGAAATACCCATTTCCAAAGTTGCATCGATACCTTCAATAATTTTGTTAAAAGTTCCTTTTCCACCTTTTAACATTCTTCTGCTGTTATGTATTTCCTGAGTTCCATCCAGAGTTATTTGAATCTCTCTAAGTCTTGCCTTCTTTAAAATATCAAGATATTCTGTTAAAGTATATCCATTTGTAACAACAGCCAGATCAAGATTATATTCTATGGTTTTTTGTATAAAATATTTTATTATTTCTTTGTTTGAGTTACCGGATAGTAACGGTTCACCACCAAACAGAGTTATATATTTTTTTCGACCTGCGAATTCTGATTTTATATAATTAAAAAAGGAATTAATTATTTCTTTTGTCAGAGTAGAATTCTGGTTTGTATATTCATCCTGATAGCAATATGAACAATTAAAATTACATAAATACTGGGGAACAAAAAAAATCTGAATTTCTTCATTATCCCTATTATCAATGAAATCAAGATATTTAGAGTTAAATAGTTTATTCTCGTCTTCCGGATTAACCAAATAACCTTTCTCAGTCATTTCATTTATATCATAATTTTTATTTATAAAATTTTTTGCTGTATCTGGATCTAAAATATCAGCATTTCCAGACAAAATATTTAAAAGTAAATAATTTTCAGAATTTCTAATTTTTGTAAAAACATTATATTTTGATAATACCATTTATATTAGTCTTTGTTTATTAAGTTAATAATTTTCATGAAGTCACTTTTGGCCATCAAAGTGACTTCATAATCAAATATCAGTATTTAAAAATCAATCGTGGCAACCTGATTTTATTTGTGATATTTTTGCACAACATTGTGCAACTTTTTTGTCATTTTTCTTCTTTTTGATTAATGATTTCATTATTACTTCCTATTGTTAACAGCAACTGCATTTCTGAGTTGCTTTTTTACCTGTTATTGTAAAACTTGAAACTTTTATTTTGCCTTTTTCATATGGTTTTGATTCTTCTAGTATTTCAAAATTATCAAATCCCGCAAGTTTAATTGTATCAAGATAGTCTTGTTTTGTAGAAGCACCAGCCCAACATTCTGCCACTGCCTCAGGATCATTTTTATATTCTTCAGGGACTGTTTGTTCAGAATAAATATCACTTATTACAAATCTCCCACCATTTTTTAAAATACGGTGAATTTCAGCCCAAACTTTCAATTTATTGTCAACATGATTGAGTACGCAATTTGATATTATTAAATCAACAAAGTTATTTTTAATTGGTAATGTTTCCAATTCATGCTGGAAAAATTTTACATTGCTTACACCAAGTTTTTTTGCTGTTTTTTCGGCTTTTGCTATCATGCCATCAGAGAGATCAATACCATATACAAAGCCACTGTTTCCTACTTCCTGGGCCATTCTAATAGCATCTGTGCCTCTACCACTTCCTAAATCAACACAAACTTCTCCCGGTTGTGCTTTACCTCGGTCAGCCGCACCACCACAGGATAAACAACAATCAGTTTCTGCGAGTTCAGAATACCTTATGTTTATTGTATCAATATTATTTTTCATAAATTCCTTATAATATAAAATTAAAAATCGGTCTATTAGAGTAATCAATAATAAGTAGGTTACAAAATAGATTTATCCAATTAAAATAATAGAGATAATATTCCAGAAGAGCAATTTTTATATAATAAAAAAACCCGGGGAAGAACCGGGTTTTAAATGAGGATTGGTAAAGTGTGAAATTTATATCATGGTGTTTTTTCATTTTTCAATATTAACAACTTTATGACAATATCAAATTGAAAAAGGTTGTCATCTTTTTAATATTTAATTTGGAGAGTTAGTATAAAAACAAATATCTTGACAACTACATTTGTAGTACTTATATTAACTACAGTTGTAGTAATTTGTTTGTGCTTTTAAGAGGAATCCAATAATGATGAAATCGCAAAAAGTATTTTTTAACGCCATGCTTCACGAAGCTTCGCACACCACAGCAGAGACCGTTGAAAATCCGTTATTTGACGGGCAGATCGCAGAGACTATAGTTTTAAAACACAAAAAAATTGTGTCCGTCAGTGGCCGGATTTTAGAACAGACCTTTGTGTCTTCTACGTTCTTTGGATTAAATTTTTTACTGTTTACGAAGTTGTCAATAATGACTCAAAAATCTTATTTATGTGTTTGTCTTACACTTCTTATATTTATCTCAACATTAAATGCTCAATCTTCTGTTCCTGATTCTGTTGAAATATTGATGAATGAAGGTAAATATTTAGAAAGTGTTTCATTGCTGCAATCTTATATTCAGAGTGATGAAGAATATTACACTTATTATTATAACCTTGGAAAAATCTATCAGTCTCTTTCTCTGCATTTCGATGCGTGCAAATCTTTTTTAACACTATTAAAATATGAACCGGATAATATTAGTTGTCATTTATCTCTTGGGAATAGTTGTATGAAACTGGAGCGATTTTCAATGGCAAAGGAGCATTTTAGTTTTGTTCTGGAAAGGGATAGCAGTAATATTGCTGCAAAATTGAATCTTGCCATAATTTATGAATCGGAAAAAGATTATATCTCTGCAATGGACATCTATCGTGAATTATTGCAAATTTCATCTATGGAGGATATGGCACTTTTTAAATTAGGTCAATGTGCTTTTGATATGGGAAAATTTAAAATGGCCCAGAATTACCTTGAAGAAACGTGTAAAAATAATCCCGAAAACTTACAGGCACATATATTATTGGGTAGAATATATTACATTGCAAAAGATTATGGACGGGCTAAACAACTTATTGGGTTTGAATTGAAAAAATATCCTGAGAGATTAGATTTAATATTATTTTATGGAGTAATACTTTTTAATAAAAAAGATTATAAAGAAGCGATTCTATACTATACAAAAATAATTGATAACGGGAAGGGTACTTTTGAGGAATATCAAAAACTCGGGTTGTGTTATTACTATATTGATAAACCGGAATATGCTGATTTAATGTTGATGAAATCATTTGTAAAAGACAGTACTAATGGCTTGACTGCATATTTTATAGGCTTGTCAAATCTGGATTTATTTAGATATGATAAAGCAGAAGAATTTTTATCAAAAGCTATAATTAAAAGTACACCAAGTTATTTCAGTGAGATTTATATTCGGTTGGCAATGACAAAGGAAAGTCAAAATAAATATGAAGAATCTTTCAAATATTATAAAGCGGCATTATTATTAGATCCTAATCGAACAGAGATCAAATATTATATGGCGATTATACATGATAAATACTATAATGATGATAATTTAACTATTCAATATTATGAAGATTTTATTTCAGGAAGTGAAAGAAGTGATCTGAAAATGGTCGAATATGCAGAATATCGGATTCAAAAGATAAAAGAAAATCAGTTTATGACGAAGAATGAAGAGGAATAGTTGAATTTGTTAAACTGGTTGAATTAGGAAAATTAGAGTAAAAATATATAAATCACGGCATTCTGAACTCCAGTCTGCTATTGAAAGGGGAACAATGATAAAAAAAAATTCATTATCTGATTTTGAGTGGAGTATCATGAGATTAATCTGGAAGAATCCACAAATTTCTGTTAAAGATGTTCATTCACAATTAACAGGAAAAAATGAACGTGCATATACAACTGTTCAAACCTATATGGAAAGATTAGTAGATAAGAAATTTCTTGCTAAACAAAAAGATGGTAAAGTGAATTTTTATTATCCAATGATTGAAGAAAACGATATGTTGGAAAAGGAAACTAATTCTTTTGTAAAAAAAGCATTCAAAGGTTCATTTTCCAATCTTGCTGCATTTCTTTTTGATATGGATACCATTAATGAAGATGATCTTAATAAATTGAAACAGTTGATTAAAGACAAGGAGGAATAGAATGAATAGTTTTATTTTTACCTATAATGGATTTCTGGAAAATTGGACTGATTATTTTCTCACTAATTCCATGGAGATTTTATTTCTGGCAATTCCTGCAGCTATTTTTTCTCTGTTCTTCAAAAATAAATCACCAAGGTTTCATTATATATTATGGACTATTGTATTGGTGAAGGCACTGATCCCATCAGATATTATAAATATTCAAACCCCACAAATTTATACAATAGAATTACCAACTGTCATTACTACAACTTTTTCTCAGACAATAGAGCCAACATTAAATTTGTATCAAAGTGTATTCTTCATGATTTGGATAGGAATAGCATCTTTTCTTTTGATTAAACTGGTTGTTAATTCTATTTCTTTTCGCAAATTACTTCAGAGTAAAACTGAGATAACAAGCACAGTTATTGATAAGATAAAGAATCATTTCAAAATCAAAAAAAATATTCAGATTTATGAAGCAAATATTGATGTACCCTTTACAATGGGTATTGTGAATCCTAAAATATTTCTACCTAAAAACAGTGATTATAATAAGGTGGAATTTATTATTGCACACGAAATTGCACATATTAAACGTAATGACTTTTTGATGATACTAATTCAGAATATTATCACGATTGCATTTTTCTTTCATCCAATAGTTTTTATTGCTTCAGGATTTCTGAATTATTATCGTGAAATAATCTGTGATGAGATGGCGATGGAAGCAATTAATTCCAGCCCGAAAAATTATGGTAGAAAAATCATTGATTATCTGGAATTTTGTCTGAAACAGAAAAAATATCCAATTCTTGCAAATGGATTTATATTCTCTAAAAAAATCATAATTAAGAGGATAGAATATTTAATAAATAGACAGGAAAACGTGATGAAAAAATTAAGTAAATTTCAAATAGTATTAGTAGGTACTCTAGTTGTAATTATGGGATTGATAATATCATGTAGTTCCACAATTGGAATAAAAGAAAAGATTGAAAATAACCAAACTGAAGAGATAGTAACGAGAAATATAATTATTATTGGGAATGCAGATTCCAATGATTCTGTATTAGTAAATATTCAGGTAGGAAAAAATGTAAATTCTTCAAAATTTAAAATTATTAAGAATAGTGGAAAAGAAGAATTAGATGCAAAAGCACTCGAGGTAATTCAAAAGGAAGATTTTATATCAAATCTTAATGTGAATAATATCAAAGTTATCAATATAAATATTACATTTGAAAAAAATCCAAATATACATAATCCAGAAGTTAAATTTATTCCCTATGATGATCCACCAGAACCAATAGGTGGTTTTGCAGCAATTCAGAATAATGTAATGTATCCTGAAGATGCACAAAATGCAGGAATAGAGGGAACTGTGGTTATTCAGGGATTTGTTAATAAAAATGGTATTGTTGGAAAGTGTAATGTATTAAGAGGAATTCCTGACTCCGGTTTAGATGAAGCTGCAATAAATGCAATAAAAAAGACAAAATTTACTCCCGCGAAACAGAAGGATAAAAATGTTGGTGTTTGGGTATCTATACCGGTTGTATTTAAATTGAGTGAAGAAGTAAAATAAGATAATATCTGTGGTCTCATGATAATTGTCTTGAGCCAAAGAGATAATTGCATTCCAGGGAAATAAAAAAGGGTAGAAAAAAACTCTACCCTTTTTTATGTATTTAAATGATTGAAAAAATTATTCAGCCATTTTTTTGTATTCTTCCCAACGTTGTTTTACAAATTTAACTGTACCTTCTCTAAACATTTTTTCTTTTTCAGGGAAAGTAGATTGTAGCGTAGAATAACGTTTTTCATTATCTAGTAATTCTTCTACTGATTTTTTAGGATCTCGAGAATCAAGAGTTAATGGATTTTTTCCTTCTGGTGCTTCAGGATTGTATCTGTAAAGAATCCAATAACCTGTATCAACAGCCAGTTTTTGTTCATCAAGCATATGTGCCATATCAATACCATGATTGATACATGGAGCGTAAGCAATAACGATAGAAGGACCATCATAGGCTTCTGCTTCCTTCATAGCTTTGATCATTTGGTTTTTATTTGCACCCATTGCAACTGATGCAACATATACATATTTATAATCCATCATCATTTTACCAAGATCTTTTTTGTTGGTTTCTTTACCTGATTCAGCAAAACGTGCGATTGATCCAAGTGGAGTTGCTTTAGAAGCCTGTCCACCGGTATTTGAATAAACTTCTGTATCAACAACTAGGATATTGATATTTTTACCGGAAGCAAGTACGTGATCTACACCACCGTATCCAATATCATATGCCCATCCATCACCACCAAAAGACCAAACACTTTTATTAACAAAGTAATCTTTAAGTTCAACTACTTTTTTCATTTCGCCTTCAGCATTTTTTGGTAATAGTGATCTGATTTTTCTAGCATTGCTCATAGCTGATTCATCAACAGAAGTCCAGTTTTCAAGAGCAATAGTAAATAGATCTTTTAATTCGGCATCAATATCTGTTTTCATAACTTGTTCTAAGTTAGATTTTAGCAATTTTCTATTGGATTCAACGGCAAGTCTCATCCCAAGACCATATTCTGCATTATCTTCAAACAATGAATTCGCCCATGCCGGACCGTCACCATGTTTGTTGGTACAATATGGAATTGTTGGGAAAGTTCCGCCCCAGATCGATGTACAACCGGTAGCATTAGCAACAATCATTCTATCACCGAAAAGCTGTGTAAGTAATTTTACGTATGGAGTTTCGCCACAACCTGCACAAGCACCTGAGAACTCAAGCAGAGGTTGTTTGAACTGACTACCTTTGATTGAAGATGTTTTGAATTTTGTACTAACAACATCTTCTGGAAGTGAACTGAAGAATTTTTCATTTTCAGTTTCACCGGCAGCACGTTCGCCATCAGCAG
>JAOZSG010000380.1 GCA_029939785.1 Fidelibacterota bacterium
AATCAACAGTAGCACAATTGAAGAAATTATAAAAAAAGATTATGTAGAATTATCAAAATTAAAAACATTAAAAATTAATTTACAAAAATTTAAAGATACAGGCTATTTAATAGAAAGTGAAGATATGTTTTGGTATAACAATATTTTGAGACAAATTGTTATCGAAATGTACATACCAGAACCTATTGAGAATGTTGTTGAGTATGTAAAAAGAAAAGATATGAAATATGGTGTTATTTTTGACACAGATTTTTATTCTGATGAGCCAGTAGGAACATTACATATTTGCAATGGTAAAGGTGAAATCTATGAAGAAACTGTTTATTTAAGTGAAGAAATTGAATTCCCAATTTTTATTATTGCATTTGAAAATAGAGAGTTACTTAAAACAAATCCTTTAAGTAAAACCAGTGCTAATCCTGGTACTTATATAATGCTACATGGAATTCGAACAAGTAAAGATAGAGAGGGATCTAGTCTTGGAAATATGGAGTTTATGTTATATACAGGAGGTACTTCTAGTTATAATTCATCAACAACATTGAATTTTAATGGGGCTCCTGCTACTGTTGCATCTGGTGAGCAAAAAACGCTTCCTAATGTAAATAAAAAATATGTTTATTATCCTGTTGGAAATGATGTTGCTATTTTAAAACTTGAAACATATGATCAAATGATATGTGGAATTGAGGATGATTATAGTGGAGTATCGCATATTAATGATTGTGATGCTCTTTATAGACACTATCACAGTATAAATGGGTATGATATTTCAACAAGTAATGCATATCAAGTTACTTCAAGACTTTGGTATGTAGTAGGAGATCATTCTGGTGGAGATGATGATATATTTTATCTTAGTGAGATAAAAGGACTTAATATTAATAGTAATATATCTACAGATCTAAATAATCCAACTTATATTGTTACTCCCGAGATAGAATACTGGATTACAAAGAAAACAATATATTAAAAAGGATTAATCGTTATCTTTATCTTGAGGTAATTGTTTAATGTTATGCGGTTATCATTCTGAAGAGTAAAAAAAAATGATAACCGCATATGTAAAGGATATTGAATGAAACTATTTAAAATGATAATTTTATTATTAATAATTGGATTTTTTTCTTGTGAAACAAATCCAATTGTTGATAGAAGCAAACTAAATAATCATTATTATGTATACTGCCTACTATCTTATAAGAATGAAAATAATGATAATAATTATAAACAAGCACTTTCATTGACAAGGTTGAGATATGCTGTTGATGTAACAACATCGAAAAATCAAAAATATGGATTAGAAAATGCAAAGATAAAAGTAATATCAGAAGATTCAATATTTTACTTTGCAAATATTAATGAAGGATATTATGAAACTGAATTATTTGCAGAATATGGAAAAAATTATAGGCTTGAAATTTTAACTCCCGATGGAGATTTTTTATTTGCAGAAATTACTACTCCAGATACATTTGAAATAAATAATTTTTATTCATATGACACTGTTGTTGTTCACATAGATTCAATTGAAAAAGAATTGATTAATACTGGAAATGGAAATTTTACAGTAGAAATACAACCTGATTTTTTTTCTTCAGAACCATTTGTTGCAAATTATAAATTAAATACACAAAATGCACTATTGTCAGCTAGGAGGTGCTTAGATAATAATCATTATGGAGGTATAGGTGATTTTGATTTTTTTTGTAAACAATATCCTGTATTTATAACACGTCAAATAATAGATAATAATAGAATATATTTTAGTTGTTTTTCAAATAATCCTGGAATTTTTGATACTATCCCCCCTACATTAGTAGAATTTTTATTTAAACCATGCAATATTGAATATTATAATTCATTACAACTGAATTATGGTTATGATGATCTGTATTATCTTTTAAATTCAACAAATAATATAGATGGCGGTTATGGTATTTTTGGGGCATATGAAGTATGGCGATCTGTTCCTTTTTACATTGTATCTGATAAATGGAAAGGAATTAAAAAATGAAAATATTAAAAATATTTGTATATATTCTCCTATTCAATAAAATTTTATTTTCTTCAATTATAAAAGGCAATATCGATCATAATAATAAAGCAGTATGCGGAGTGAATATAATAATACAGAATACTACAATTGGGACAATTAGTGATGAAGATGGTTTTTATATTATTCGTGGATTAAAATCAGGAAAATATAAAATCATTTTTAATATTATTGGTTATGATGTTGAGGAAAAAGTAGTATATATGAAAAATAATGAATCGAAAACAATTAATGTTTCTCTTCAATCAAAAACTATAGAATTTTCACCTATTTCAATATATGGATCAAAGTATTATACAGATATAGAGAAAAGAGAAATCTCAACTACCTTTATTTCTGAAAAAATTGTTGATAAAATTCCTAATGTTTCAGGACCAGATCTTTTCAAAACCATTCAAACATTGCCTTCTGTTAATTCTTTAAATGAATTTTCCAGCCAACTTTATGTAAGAGGTGGTACACCTGATCAGAATTTAGTACTTATAAATGGTGCACCTATCTATCAACCCTATCACATGTTTGGGATGGCAACTGCTATGAATCTGGATGCAATCGAAAATGTAGTGTTTTTAGCAGGAGGATTTTCTGCAGAATATGGTGATCGTATCAGTTCTGTTGTTGATGTTATTACTAAATCTGGTACAGAAGAGTTTGAATCAGGAATTTCTATTACTCCTTTGATCAGTAAATTTACAATTGCTGGTTCTATCAATGATAAACTTCGATATCGACTTTCTACGCGTCGGAGTAATGCAGATCTCTTAGTAAAAACAATTGGAAATGAATTCCCTTATTATTTTACTGATTTCCAGGGAAAATTGTCATGGTTGATAAATAAAAAAAACCTTCTGACCTTCAATTTTTTTGGATCTTTAGATTATTTTACTGATATTGATAAAATAAAAGAATATTATATTACAAAATCTGATACTACCGGATATAGTTTAAAAGATGATAAAGATTTGAATTGG
>JAOZSG010000381.1 GCA_029939785.1 Fidelibacterota bacterium
AATTATGAACTGCAACTGTATTCCCAACAAAATCAGGAGAAATTGTAGAACTTCTAGCCCATGTTTTAATGACTTTCTTTTTACCACCTTCATTAATCTTTTCAATTTTTTTAAAAAGTTTTTCATTAATGAAAGGGCCTTTTTTTATAGAACGACTCATTATTGCTCCTAATTACTTCTTTTTCCGTCTTCTGATGATGTATTTGTTACTTGCTTTATTCTTTTTTCTTGTTTTATAACCTTTTGAAGGTTGTCCCCAAGGTGATACAGGATGACCTCCACCAGAGGTTTTTCCTTCTCCACCACCCATTGGATGATCGATAGGATTCATAACAACACCACGTACTTTTGGTCTACGACCTTTGTGTCTTGTTGTTCCTGCTTTACCGATGACAACTTTTTGGTGATCCTGATTACCAACTTCACCAATGGTTGCATAACAATTTTTTAGAATCAATCTAACTTCACCAGATGGCATATTGATAGTTACATATTTACCTTCTTTTGCTACAATTTTTGCATACGTACCGGCACCACGTGCTATCTGTGCACCTTTTTTCGGATAAAGTTCAATATTATGTATAGAAGTACCTGTTGGAATTTTTTCCAATGGTAAAGCATTACCTATTTTAATAGGTGAATCCGGTCCGGATATTATCCTTGTACCTACTTCTAAACCTCTCGGTGCAATAATATATCGTTTTTCTCCATCAAGATAATGAAGCAATGCAATATTTGAAGATCTGTTTGGATCATATTCAATAGTTTTCACAATAGCTTCGATATCATGTTTATTTCTTTTGAAATCAATGATTCTGTATTTTCTTCGGGATCCGCCACCTCTGTGTCTGGTAGTAATTCTACCATTATTGTTTCTTCCACCGCTTTTTTTGATTACAGTTAAAAGACTTTTTTCAGGGGTATCGGTTGTTATTTCTTCAAAACTATTAAATGTTTTAAATCTTTGTCCCGGCGTATTTGGTTTTAGTATTCTTATTCCCATAATATTATACCGCTGTTTCTCCTTGATAGAAATCTATTTTGTCATCTTTATCTAAGGTAATAATCGCTTTTTTCCAGTCAGCCTGACGACCTTTGGTTCTAATCACCCGACCACCACTTCTTACTGTCATTTCTTTACGTTTACCTTTGACATTAATTGTGGCAACATTAGTTACATTGACATCAAATTTCTTTTCGATTGCATCTTTTATTTGCATTTTATTAGCAGAAATCGAAACCTGAAAAGCATATTTATTTTCAGTCTCTTCAAGTCTTGAAATTTTTTCTGTTAATAAAGGTCTCTTAATTATTATTTTATCTTTCTTAGCCATATTTTTTCCCTGCTTAATTAATCTTTAAGGCAGTTATTTAAGTTCTCTAAACCAATTTTATCAATCAATACAACATCACTATTCATAATTTTATAGGTAGATGCATGATCTGCAACAGATAAATGTACTTTGTAAAAATTTCTGGTTGCAATTGATAAATTATCAACTTTATCAGAAGTTAAAAATAATACTTTTTTAGTATCAAGTTTCATTTCCGTCAAAAGATTGCGAATATTTTTTGATTTGTGGTCAGAAAAATCAAAATTTTCTATAACTCTAATATTTTCACTTTGAAGTTTAAAAGATAATGCACTTTTTCTTGCTAACTTTTTAACTTTTTTATTTACTTTAGAATTATAAGAATGTGGTTTTGGTCCAAAAATGACTCCACCACCAACCCATAATGGACTTCTAGAAGAACCGGCTCTTGCAACTCCACGGCCTTTTTGACTAAAAGGTTTTTTTCCACCTCCTCGTTTTTCTGAACGTGTTTTAGTAGAGTGAGTTCCTTGTCTGGAATTTTTCATCTCAGACTTAACAGCTAAATACATTGAATGTTCATGTGGAGTAATATTAAAATTTACTTCCTCAAGTGTTAATGTTTCACCTGTTAATTTACCTTCTTTATTATATACTGTAAACTCCATGGTTATTTTCCCAACCTCCGAATAGTTACTATGCTATTTTTAGATCCTGCAATAGCACCTTTAATATATAGCAAATTTTTTTCGGCATCAATTTTTACAATTTTCAGATTGCTAGTAGTTGTTTGGTTACCACCGGTTCTACCTGCCATTCTAATACCTTTAATTACTCTTGAGGGATCAGATGACTGACCAATAGATCCAGGTGATCTGAATTTATCAGTTTGACCATGAGTTTTTGGTCCACCTTTAAAATTATGACGCTTTACAACACCCTGGAAACCTTTTCCTTTTGATATTCCTGTAACTTTTACAGAATCGCCTTCTTTGAAAGTTTCTACAGTAATATCTTTCCCTTTTTCCATCAATTCAGATTCAATATCTTTGAATTCGATAAGGGTTCTGTAAAATGGTGTTCCACCAGATTTAAAATGACCTTGTTCCGGTTTATTTGTGAGTCGTTCCGGTTTTTCTCCAAAACCAAGTTGAACACTATTGTAACCTTCATTTTTTTCAGTCTTAACCTGTACTACTTTACAGGGACCGGCTTCAACAATTGTTACAGGTGATACTATTCCATCTTCATGGAAAACCTGACTCATTCCTATTTTTTTTCCTATTATTCCTACCATAATTATATACTTCTCTTAAATTAAACCTTTATTTCAATATCAACGCCTGCTGGTAGATCTAATCTCATTAGAGCATCAACGGTCTTTGATGTTGAGTTAAAAATGTCAACTAATCTTTTATGTATCTTTGTCTGAAATTGTTCACGTGATTTTTTATTAACATGAGGTGAACGTAAAACAGTATAAACTGTTCTTTTTGTAGGAAGCGGTATAGGCCCTGATACAATTGCTCCCGTAGATTTTGCTGTTGCAACAATCTTTCTGGTACTATTATCAAGCAAATTGTGATCATATGCTTTTAAATTTATTCGAATCTTCTGCCCAGACACTTTCTTCTCCTTATTCAATAATTTCAGTTACTACGCCAGCACCAACAGTTCTTCCACCTTCACGAATCGCAAATCTCAATCCTTGTT
>JAOZSG010000382.1 GCA_029939785.1 Fidelibacterota bacterium
AATAAAACTTTAATTAATATTAAAAATGGAGTAATTAGTGAAAATAATTAAAATATCTGAAACCCAATCCTTTTTCAATCAACCCGGAATTATTGGAAAAAGTATTTATGAAAATCCTAAATTGGATATTGTACATCTTGAATTAGAACCGGGTACAAATCTCGAACCTCATCCAATGCCAATGACAGTATTGTTTTATGTTTTGGAAGGAATCGGAGTTCTCACTATCGATGGAAAAAAATATGAACTGAGTCAGGATTGTGGAATAGAATGTCCAAAAGGACTATTACGATTTTGGAGTAATGAGAGCAATGAAAAATTACGAGTACTTGTATTAAAAATGAATGGGTAGTGTCATAAATCTTATGGAAAAATGAAAAAATCGCTTACGGATTGTTAAATAAAGAGGTTTCTATGAAAACAATACTATTTTTATGCACTGGCAATTCATGTCGAAGTCAAATGGCAGAAGGTCTTGCTAAACATTATCTGTCTGATACTTTCAAATCTTATTCAGCCGGAATAGAAAAACACGGGCTTAATCCTTATGCAGTAAAAGCAATGAAAGAGATTGGAATTGATATTACAAGTCATCAGAGCAATACAGTAGATGAATTGGAAATAAATGATTTTGATTATGTAATCACTGTATGTGGACATGCAGATGAAAACTGTCCTTTTTTTCCAGCCAAAACTCTGAAAGTTCACAAAGGTTTCGAAGATCCTCCGAAATTAGCAGCAAACTCCAAAACAGAAGAAGAAATACTATCTCATTATCGAAAAGTTAGAGATGAGATTCATAAATATATAATTCAATTACCGGATATTTTGCATTTATCTTGTAAAAACTGATAAAAAAATTCGACATTTTATTCATAAAAACATTATTTTTAAATTAATTAAAAAAGGTGTTCTTATGAAAAAAATGTTATTGCTTCTTAGTTTCTTAGTTTTTTTTACAAACTGTAGTCTATTTACAAAACCCGAAGATAAAGATAAAAAAGAAGTAATTCTTTCAAAACAGGCTGTTGAATTAAAGGAAGAAACCCTAAATAATATTATCTCAATTGATCAATCAGGAACTATAACATTTACAAAAAGCAATGATTCCGAACAATTGAAATCCGGACATATAATTTTTTCAGAACCGAGAGAGAATATTCCACATGGTTTTTTGAAAAAAATTAAAAATGTTACAGAAAAAGATGATAATATAATTATTACAACAACTAATGCAACTTTTGAAGATCTATTTGAAAAAGCCAATTTTGAAATAGAAAAACAACTATCAATTTCTGATTTAGATAATCAAAATAATCTTAAAAAAGGAATATCTGTTAATAAGTCATTATCAGAAAAAGGGGAAATTGTTATAGAAATTAATACAATTCTTGAAGATGGTGATGGAAATTTTGAAACTATTCATGATCAATTACGATTAGAAGGACATATTTCTATTAACCCAAAATTTTATTTTAGTTTTGATGTTGAGTGGTTTGAATTGAAAAAACTTCATTTTGAAAATACAATTATTGAAGATATTGAATTAAAATTAATTACCAATAAAGAGTTATTTAAATATAATCCAGAAATCAACTTAACAACCTTACACTTCAGTGATATTATATTTTTTGTAGGACCTGTCCCAGTTGTTATAGTACCCGTAATTCCTATAAAAGTTGGTGCTGTTTTGAGTGCCGGAATAACATCAACAGCTGAAATTACTCAGTCAGCAACTTTAAAATCTGGTATAAAATATGAAGATAAGTCTTGGAGCACGATTTCAGATAATGAAAATAGTTTTGATTTTTCCATTCCAAAGCCCAAAGCCAGTGCAATTGTTAAAGGATATATTGAACCAAGACTTGAACTATTGCTTTATGGAATTGCCGGTCCATGGGCAGGTGTTCAGGGATATGTTGAGTTGGATGCTGAGTTTTGTAGAACTCCATGGTGGAAATTATATGCCGGTTTGGAAGTAAATGTTGGAGTTGTTGTCACATTTTTGGGAGATGATCTGGTTGACAAAAAATTTGGTCCGATCATAGAGATACGAGAAATACTTGCTGAAGCAGAACCAATAATTGGATCACTTTCAGGAATGGTATTGAATGCTGAAAATGAAGATCCATTACCAAATATAAAAGTAACACTTCTAAAAAACGGACAAATTATTACTGAAAAATTTACAACTCCCAACGGTGGATATTATATTGAAGTAGAATCAGGGCGTTATGATATTGAGACTTCCGGTAATGGTTATTTGGGCAGTAGTTACAAAGAAATTTTTGTTTCTATTGATTCTGATTTGGATCTGGAGCCTATTTTTCAGATAGATGAATCTTTTTCCGGAACTGGTACTATTCTCGGATCTGTCAGGGATAGTTTGACAAATAATATTATTAGTAATGTTAAATTGAATATTAGAGAAGGTATAAACAATAAAGAAGGTCTGATAGCAGCAAATACTATAAGTGATGAAAATGGCGGATATATTTTTGAGGATATAGAGGCTGGGAATTATACCTTGGAAAGTGATGTTCAAGGATATAGAAAGAAATATATATCAGTGTTATCCCTCGGTGGAAAAGTAAAATCAGGACAAGATGTAGAACTTTTATCTGATAATAGTAAATAATATAATTAACTTGAAATCCTAATCTGCATTATTCATAAATATTACAAAGGACTCAAAGTGAAAAAGTCGATATTTTGGAAAAAATAGTTGTGTGTTTTGGTTGCAAAGAATAAAAATATAAAAATGATTAATATTAACTTGCTTATTTTCAGTATGTTTCTTTAAAGTTTGGTAAAACTGTAAAGAATTAATAAATTTTCAAGTGGTTAAAATGAATCATATTATTCATAGAAACTTCAATGATTTGATGTTGATTATGATTTTTTCATTGTTAATAATATAAAATAGTTAGAATGTAAAAAATGTGGAGGGAAAAACATGAAACTTGCAAGCCTGCTCAACAAAGATTTAATTTTTTGGAATATAGAAGTCAAAAATC
>JAOZSG010000383.1 GCA_029939785.1 Fidelibacterota bacterium
TCTGAACTCTATATAATCCTCTTCTACCTCTTTGAATTTTTCCTTTATCAGATAATTGCTTTAATATTTGTTTGAATTCCGGATATTCAGTATGGGAAATATTTAAATTTCGGGCGATTGTTTTTTGTTTAAAATATGTCCCACTATTTTTTTTGAGATAGTTTAGTACTTTTATCTCATCTTTTTTACGTTTTTCAGCCATTTAGTCCTTTATAAATATTTAGTTCGAAAATTATAAATCGTTAGCCTTTATAACAAATTATTTCTCAGATTTAGTAATATTAATTTTTAATATATAATCCATTGATAAAAATATACAATAATCTTAAATTTTAGTCAGACTAGTCAGGAGGTTTTATGAAAAATGCATGGCAATTACAAGAAGCAAAAGCAAAATTTAGTGAAGTTATTAACGAAGCAATTCAACATGGGCCACAAGTTATTACAAAGCATGGTGTTGATACAGTATTATTAATATCTATTGATGACTATAAAAAGATAAATAAACCAAAACAAAAATTATCCGGCTTTTTTAACAATTCACCTTTAAAAAATAATAAGTTAGACCTAAATCGTTCTAAAGATTTCCCAAGAGATATTGAATTATGAATTATTTATTAGATACTTGTATTATTTCTGAATTAATAAAAAATGAACCAAATATAAAGGTTATAGATTGGATTGATTCAATTGAAGAGATGAAACTATTTCTTTCTGTAATAACAATTGGTGAAATTGAAAAAGGAATATCAAAGTTATCTAATTCAAAAAGAAAAACAATAATATCCGAATGGCTACATGAAGATTTATTAATAAGATTTAATAACCGGATAATTAACCTCGATTTTGATATTCTTTTTCAATGGGGACAAATGTCAGCAGCGTTGGAAATTAAAGGTTTAACAATGCCATCAATTGATTCTTTAATAGCTGCAACTGCAAAACAAAATAATTTTTGTTTAGTAACAAGAAATATAAAAGATTTTGAAAATTGTGGGATAAAATTATTAAATCCATGGAAAAACTAATGCTAACAATCGACTACACACTAACTGCTGGACCTGTTTTTCTTTGATATTATTAAGAGTTTAAATAGTATTTTTGCAATGATTGAATAAAAGAAAATCAAAGATAATTTGAAAAATTGTTCTACAACTGATTAGTTAGAATTTATTCTCAATATGCAAATGAATTTTAGCTGTTGAAAAATTGTCATTTTCACCAAATGCATAATCAATTCCAATAATTCCCATTCTGGATTGCAATCTTAAGCCTGCACCAAAGGAATCCGGAAAATTATATTTATTATCAATATCCTTATAATATCCCTGATCATAAAAAAGGTATAATCGACTATATCTGCCAGTAATCCAACGTAATTCACAAGTTCCTATTGCAATCTCCCTGCCTCTGAAAAAATCTTCCGGATACCCACGTAAACTGTTTGCACCACCAAACCAGAACTGGTCAGAATATTTCAATTTTGCTTCTTGTAACCACTTGCCGTTATAATTGGTCTTCAGAGTCATTACTAATTGCTCATATAAATTAATAGAATTTTCAAAATTTATTCCAGCCTGAGTCATTGTCCGGCTTATTCCTGATTCTTCCCGTTTTCCTGCAGAACCAAAAATTTCAAGATAAAATCCTTTCTTTGGATTATTTTGATTGATTCGATTATCTGTAATTAGTTTCAAACCACCTGCCATGGATTTTGTATTTTCAAGACCAAATTGTTGCCGACCACCAGGTGTTGGGATTGTTGCTTCATAGTTAAAAGTGAGTTGAATATTACCAATTGATGAAATTCTATTTCCAAATCCCATATTAAACTTTCGAATTATAACCATTGTATCACGTAAAACCTGATGGAATTCTGTTTCACCGAATAAACTTGTTTTCCATATCCATGGTTCAAAATATTTTAATCGTAATTCCTGGGAGTTTTCATTTACTTTTGACCAGAAAACAGCAACACCTCTGCCGCTTCCGTTGAGATTGTTCATTTGGAGATCAAATTCACCTGTGAAATACCCATCCCTGTCCTTTTTTTGAGGTACATATCCAACCACTCCGTTAAAGACATTGTTAGGTGTTTCTTTAATATTGAGAACCAAACCATAGTAACCATCTTTTGTTTTAACGATTCGATCATTGTTTGAAAACTCCAAAAATGGAAATCTCTTTAATCTATTGGAAATATTAGTAATCGACGAGGATTTATAAACAGTACCCGGAATATGATTTAATTCTCTTAGTAATAATTTATTTGATGTTCTTATCAGACCTTCAAAATAGAGTGTGTCGATTACAATTGAATCACCATAATCCAGATGAAATTCCGGATTTAAAAAGAGACTGTCATTACTTGCAAAAGGATTTGTGTTTATAAGTGAAATTGATGGAAAATGAAAACCTGTTTGTGTAGGAATGCTTAAAAATGTTTGATTTAATAGTTTATAATTTTCAGCAGTAACAATTTTGTCTTTAAAATTAGTTGAAATATTTTTAAATATTTTATCATTATTTTTGTGTGATGAATTACAATTTATTTTTCCAAAATAAATAATGTCTGTCTGAGTTGAATCGGATATTATATTTCTATCCAAATTCTGAGCCAACAATGTACTGTATCCCAAAAACAATGTGATAATAAGGAATGATTTGATGATTTGAGAAATTATCAGATATAATTGGGTATAGTCATTTTTATTTTCCAATTAAGGATCTTCCTATTTTAGTAGCACGGTCATTCCTGACCGTTGTTATTTGATTGAAATGAAAACTTTATAATTTTAAATCTTTCATGATGAAACTGTAAAAGAAATTTTCACCGCAGAGATTATCTTGTTAAAAATAATAAATTTATCTCTGCGTTATCTACGACCTCCGCGGTTAGTTTTTGACTTTTTACGAATCTGTCTTTCATAGTTTAGACTATATTTTTAAACTTCGGTATCTTTACTGAAATACAGGCAGGAATGCCTGTGCC
>JAOZSG010000384.1 GCA_029939785.1 Fidelibacterota bacterium
TGATTTAGATTTTACTTCTTCCGGTCCATGTAAATAGCAATCATATAGACCAACTAATGCACTCATTAAACCATTCCAAACAACCGGGCTGTCATTCCCCCAACTATATTCCAGATAAAACCCATCAGGCCTTAATACACCATCATAGGAACTTTCTACTTCAAAATTATTTAAAATATTTGTCAATAATTTTAATGTTTTTTCAGATTGATTGAATTGATAGTATCTTATTAAAACACCTAATCCTCTTCCATTAAATAAACAGGAATATGAATTATATTTTTTCGGATAACCGGGTGGTTGAATTAAATTATCATGTTTCCAGCCGGATTCATCACTGATATCAATTAGTTTTTCTGATATCTGAAAAAACGTATCTTTATCTTTTGGATTTTCACTTTTAATAAAATCATTATAGTAGGCCAGGGCTTTTGTCATTGTAAACAATGGCATAAAATGAAGTTTTTGGGAGTAACTCTTTTTTAAATAGATTAAATGATCTTTTTCTACTCGTTTGCGTAGGAATATACTCAGAAGTGTTTTTTTGAAAGATGCTCGGTTGATTTTTGTCTGGTTACTACCTGTTAAATCAAGTTCTGGTATAATTTGGGGATATTCCGGTATCATTATAATCTCTTCTGGTTTTTTCATAGGTTGTTAACTCAATAATTGCACAAAAGATAGTAATATTTTTGTGAATTAAAAAATGATTAAATGGTAATTTTAGATTGAAATTACCATTTTGGAAAACATTATTAAATCTAACTTAATAACTCCATTTAATGTTTTTTGAATAGAGATATAAATAACTTAACAGAGTTCTTATAAATGTTTTTTTTAATCCTCTTCTTTTTAATATATTTATCTGCTTTTGAGTTTGTATAATAGTGAGAGAGAATGTTTTTAGAGATACTTTTTTGGCTAATAATTTTAACTGTAATATATTCCTTTGTTGGATACCCTGCTATTTTGTTTTTTTTGTCACTTTTTAGAAAAAGAGAGGACATCAAATTTGTTGATTATTTACCGAAAGTGACATTGCTGATTTCTGCATTCAATGAAGAAAAAGTAATCTTAGGAAAGATTAAAAATTCTCTCCAATTAGAATATTCAAATTTAGAAATTGCAATTGTATCAGATGGATCAACAGATAAAACTATAGAAATCTGTAATCAATATACTGATAAAATAAAACTATTTGATTTCAAAGAGAACCAGGGAAAAAATGCTGCACTAAACCAGGCATTAAAGGAAATTGATTGTGATTTGGTTGTTTTTTCTGATGCTAATTCAATCTACAATAAAGATGCAGTTTTGCAATTAGTAAAACATTTTCAGGATGAAAAAATAGGTTGTGTCAATGGTAGATTACATTTGATAACCGATGAAGACCAGATTGGGAATGGTGAAA
Organism: Fidelibacterota bacterium; assembly: GCA_029939785.1. GTDB lineage: Bacteria > Fidelibacterota > UBA2242 > UBA2242 > JAFGTP01 > JAOZSG01. Next base: position 1,412 of record JAOZSG010000384.1, read on the forward strand.
ATATTTACTGGAATTATGAAAATATTTTGAAGAGCCTGGAAAGTCGTTTTGGACAATTGATCAGTGCCAATGGAGCAATTTTTTGTGCTCGAAGAAGTTTACTTAATACAATGTATAACGATATTCCCAACGATTTTTTTATTCCTATTGATATTTTAACTCAAGGTTCAAAAGTGATTTATGAACCTAATGCAAAAGCCTACGAAAAAACGGCAGCCACAGCAGAGAATGAATATAAACGCAAAGTGCGTATCATCAACCGTAGTTTTCAATTGTTTCTTCGTTATAACAACAAGATGAAAGGTTTCTTAAAGTTTGAATTCTACTCTCACAAATTGATCCGTTGGATGATTGGTGTATTTGCAGTGATTTTATTAGTTATTTCTGCATTGTTGAGTAGTGAAACATTATATTTTATTTTACTGCTTTGCCAAATTTTGCTCTATACTACCGGATTAATGACTTATCTTGTAAAACCCAAATCTAAATTTTTTACTTTGCCCTACTATATCTCTCTGATTATATTGAGTTCTTTCAAAGCCTTCTGGGATGTGATTACAGGGAAAACATATTCCAAGTGGTCAAATCTTCGATAGTAAAAATAGGATGTCAATCCCCAAATTAGTATTTTTTCTATACCATTTTTTAAGAATATAGATGTTTAGATTTAATAATTGAATTCTTTAATTTCCGACCAACCTACTTCAAAAACATCATCTTCTTCGTCTCAACATAACCTTGTCCTGAGCCTGTCGAAGGATCACCAACCTGCAACCTATAAAAATAAATCCCACTGGACAATCCGGTCGCATCATAATTAACTTTATAATTTCCGACTGGTTTCTGTTCATTGATCAATGTTTCTACTTCATTTCCAATCAAGTCATATATTATCAGTTTCACATTTGATTGTTTAGGTATTGAATAGGAAATTGATGTTGTGGGATTGAAGGGATTGGGGTAGTTTTGGTTGAGGGAGAATTCGGTAGTTATATTTTTTTCATCTTTTACATCAACTTCGGCATCGTTACTAACAAAAAAGCCATTGACATTGCTGCTCCACAAAGAATCACCTTCCCAGTTTTTTGCTAAGACTTTCCAGTAGTAGATTTGTCCAAGGTCTAGTGCATCTTGTAATTGATAGCAGGTATCCTGTATATCTTTGTAAATTAATGATTCATAAAAATCATCAGTTTTTGATATATGAAGATCATAAGTGATTTCCCATGGAAAATTTTCATGAACAATGTTAGAATTATTCCAAATAAAATGGGGTTTAGCAATATTTACAGTTTCATCAGTACTTGGAGAGTATATACTAAAACTTAGTAATTTATGATTAATTGGATCAGATAGATAATATTTTGCATATATATCAAGTCTATTTGCAATTTTATTATCATTCCAACTAATAAATATATTATTATTTTTTAAAACTAAAGATCGAATACTAGTTGGATGATTTGAAGTGCCTGAGTTAACCGTAAATTTTTCAGAAATTTTATTACAATCTATATCAAATATTTGGGCATTAACATTATCTTTTGTTTTATAATCAATATGGTCTATCCAACTAAG